>JAGGYV010000068.1 GCA_021162325.1 Desulfobacteraceae bacterium
GAATGCAGACTCCGCAAAATCCGCCTGATAATCCATCCAAGACGCCACCCAACCATTCACCGAAGCATCTACCGAAGCATCTACCGAAGCATCCAATGGACCCGCAATGGACCATCCTTAAAATTCTTCAGTGGACAACTTCCTATTTTAAATTACACCCTGTCGACAGCCCCCGGCTGACAGCTGAAGTACTTCTGGCTCATGCGTTGGGGATTAATCGCATTGATTTGTATTTAAAATTCGATCAGCCCTTGAATAAGCAGGAACTGGCTTTATTTAAGGGCTTCATCAAAAGACGCGTCAGTCGTGAGCCGGTTGCATATATTATCGGCACTCGAGAATTCTGGGGGATTGATTTTAATGTAAGTCCAAACGTGTTGATTCCCCGGCCGGAAACCGAATTTCTGGTTGAAGAATCACTTAAACTGATTCCAGGCGATATTCTCTCCAGGCGTTTTAACGTAATGGATGTAGGAACGGGGTCTGGTGCCGTGATTATCTCGCTGGCCGTCAATCGACCGGGACATGGTTATTTTGCATCTGATATCTCAAAACAGGCATTAACGGTTGCGTCACAAAATGCTGCCTTAAATGGCGTAAAGGAAGCAATCTTTTTTTTTGTCGGGGAATTGTTTTCTGCGGTAAACCCGGACAATCAGATGTTTGATCTGATTGTTTCAAATCCTCCGTATATCCCGTCATTTCAAATTCCCGGGCTTGCGCCGGAAGTCGGAAAGCATGAACCCCTGCTGGCTCTTGACGGCGGTGCGGACGGCCTGGATGTCGTTGAAAGGATTATTAAAGACGCGCCACTGTACCTGAAAAAAAATGGTATATTGATGATGGAGATCGGGTTTGATCAAAAAAAACGGGTGAAACAGATTGTGACGGATGACGGCAGGTATGGTGAATTGATTTTTATTCGTGATTACAGCGGCCATGATCGGGTAGCTCGTATGTGCCTGAAATAGTCCGCTGTAGATGATGTACCGGCGATGAATTTTTTATCTGAAATATCGGTGAAAAAGATTGCTTCGGCAAAAAAATTTTGTTAATAAATTATGTTTAATTAATTTTTTCATTACTCACGTCTGACGACCGGACGTCTGGTGCTTTTTTATTTATTACTTGAACGAAAACCTGAGTTTTTTTTAAGGTCAATACTGAAATTAAAAAGAATGGCGGTTTTAGGCTGAGAATAGGTTAAAAGTCGGCGGTCGGGTGGATGCAGACGGCGGTAGAAAAACCAAACAGGAAAGGGAAAAACAATGAATTATGTAAAAATGAAAGAATTGTTGGAGTCCGGTGTCCATTTCGGCCATCAAACCAGGCGGTGGAATCCGAAGATGAAAAAATATATCTTTGGCGCAAGAAACGGCATTTACATTATCGATCTTCAGCAGACAGTTAAAATGTTCAGAACAGCCTGTGACTTTATTGCTGATACGGTTGAAAGTGGGAAGTCGGTTCTTTTTGTCGGTACCAAAAAACAGGCCCGGGAATCGATCTATGAGGAGTCCAACCGGTGCGAAATGTATTACGTTCATAATCGGTGGTTAGGCGGCATGCTGACCAATTTCCCGACAATTAAAAAGAGTATTGATCGGCTGAATCATTTAAATACAATTACTGCCGACGGCACCATCAATCTGTACCCGAAAAAGGAACGGCTGAAACTCGAAAAATCAAGAGTCAAGCTGGACAATACGTTAGGCGGTATTCGGAGTATGAAATCACTGCCGGGGGCGATATTCATAGTGGATCCAAAAAAAGAATCAATTGCAGTGAATGAAGGTCGGCGTCTCGGTATTCCAATTGTTGCCATCGTTGATACCAACTGTGACCCGGATTCGATTGATTACCTTATCCCGGGAAATGATGATGCCATTCGTGCCGTTAAACTGCTTACCTCCCGAATTGCCGATGCCTGCATTGAAGGCAAACAGCGGTATGTTGAAAAAGAGCAGGCTGCCGCAGATAAAGCCGGTGAATCTGAAGTCGCTGAAAAAGAATCCCAGAAGAAATCAGGACCGGTTGAACGCAGAGTTATTTCTGACGGTAAAGAAGGACCGATTGTCGAAGTGATCCGGAAAACCGGGACAATTATTGAACCCGCAGTGGAATCTGAACCTAAAAATATGGAAGAAGCATCTGTTCCTGAAAAGACAGACGAAGCACCTGCTTCTGAAAATACGGGAGAATAGAAAATGACGGAAATAAGTGCAGCAATGGTCAAGGAGCTTCGGGGACGGTCCGGAGCCGGTATTATGGATTGCAAGGAAGCGTTGAAAGAATGTGACGCGGATATGGATAAAGCATCAGATTTTTTGAGAAAAAAAGGCTTGGCCACGGCTAAAAAAAGAGCGGGCAGAGAAGCGTCTGACGGTGTTGTTCAGTCCTATATTCATATGGGAGGAAAAATCGGGGTCCTGGTCGAAATTAATTGCGAAACCGATTTTGTTGCAAAAACAGATGGTTTTTTGGCCTTTTCTAAAAATATTGCCATGCATATTGCCGCAGCAAATCCCTTGGGTGTCGTTCCTGAAGATCTTTCTACCGATGTGATTGAAAAAGAAAAAGAGATATATAAGGCACAGGCACTTGAGATGGGCAAGCCGGAAAAAATGCTGGACAAGATAGTTGACGGTAAAATGAATAAATTTTATAAGGAAAATTGCCTGATGAACCAGATTTATGTCCGGGATACAAGCATGACCATCTCTGATTTACTTATTGATATGATAGGTAAAACAGGTGAGAAAATAACCATTAACCGGTTTGCCAGATATCAAATTGGCGGGTAATTAATGGCGTCGTTAAAAATCCCATCTACTGCGTTATAGCGATTTTTCAGTCATTCAAGATACTACATGTATGATTTCTTGTCTGAAAAATCACTATGCCTTGCCAAATTTTATGGTATTGGTGGAATTTTTAACTTAGCCATCCAGTGATTTTTTACGAGGCTATCAAATTTTGACAACACCGAAATATAAAAGAGTTCTTTTAAAGCTAAGCGGTGAAGCCCTCATGGGGGAACAGGCGTATGGCATTAGTACGGATATGCTGAAATACATGGCTGACGAAGTAAAGTCAGCCTATGATCTCGGCGTTGAAATGGCGATTGTTGTCGGCGGCGGTAATATTTTCAGGGGACTTGCGGCGGCATCCCAGGGAATGGACCGGGCTACTGCGGATTATATGGGCATGCTCGCCACCGTGATGAACAGCATTGCCCTTCAGGATGCGCTTGAGAAAAATGGCATTCAAACCCGTGTGTTGTCAGCCATATCCATGCATCAGATGGCGGAACCGTATATCCGGCGGCGGGCTGTTCGGCATCTTGAAAAAAAGCGAATTGTTATTTTCGCAGCTGGTACCGGAAGTCCTTATTTTACCACGGATACCGCGTCTGTGCTCCGGGCGGAAGAAATTCATGCGGACGTCCTTTTAAAAGCAACAAAAGTTGACGGTGTGTATGATTCAGATCCAGTAAAAAATCCTGATGCTCAGTTTATCAGGGAAATAAGCTATATGGAGGTCTTGGAACGGCGTTTGAGTGTCATGGACCTCACGGCCATTTCATTGGCAATGGATAATCATTTGCTCCTGAATGTGTTTAATCTGAAGAAGAAGGGAAACGTTCAACGGGTGATCTGCGGGGAAGAAATCGGAACCCGTATATATGAACCGGAAAAGTTAAATCGGAACCCGGATAAACCGGAAAAGTTAAAAGTGAACTAAAGTTTGAAGTGAGCTAAAGTTATGGTTAATGCCTTCGGCATTTTCAATTTTTATGTTAAAAATGATCGCGCGATTCGCGCAGTCCATAACTTTAGGCACTTTAGATCACTTTAGTCACTTCACATTTTTTGAGTTTTTAAAATAGTTTGCCCAAAAAGCATAAAAATCAGAGATAAGAAATCAATGAAGGTGCGAAATCATGATTGAAGATATCAATAATGAAGCAAAAGAGAGGATGGGAAAAACCATCAATTCACTGAATAATGAATTGAAAAAAGTCCGAACCGGTCGTGCGTCATTAAATATTTTTGATGATATCCGGGTCGATTATTACGGCACAATGACGCCTTTAAACCAGATGGCCACGCTGGCAGTCCCGGAAAGTCGACTGATTACTATTCAGCCCTGGGATATTACCGTGATTAAAGATATTGAAAAAGCCATTTTAAAATCAAATCTGGGGCTGACCCCTTCAAATGATGGTAAAATCATCCGGATCAGCATTCCGCCGTTGACCGAAGAACGACGTAAGGAGATTGTCAAGCAGGTCAGTAAAATGTGTGAAGACTATCGGGTGGCCGTCCGGAATATCCGCAGGGACGCTAATGATATGTTAAAAGAGTTGAAAAAAGACGGTGACGCATCTGAGGACAGCATATTTAAAGCCCAGGATAAAATCCAGAAATTTACTGATGATCATATCAAAATGATCGACGATACGTTTAAGCAAAAAGAGAAAGAAATACTTGAAGTCTAAACCTGCCGATATTAGTGGCGATATCAGTGGCCTGGATAAATCTGCGCTGCCGTTGCATATTGCGGTGATCATGGACGGCAACGGTCGATGGGCCCGGAAAAAACTTTTAAACCGGGTCAAGGGTCATGAAAAAGGGGCAGATACGGTTCGGATGGTGGTCCGTTCCTGCCGGGAGATCGGGATTTCTTTTCTCACGCTGTATGCTTTTTCCACGGAGAACTGGCAGCGGTCGAAAGCAGAAGTCTCTGCGTTGATGGTTCTTTTAAAAAAATTTCTTGTTTCCGAGCGACAGGAAATGGTGGTCAATAACATCCGGTTTAACGTGATCGGTGAAGAAGAAAGGCTGCCGGGCAACGTTCAGGATGAAATACAGCGTACACGGGATGCAACAAAAAATAATAACGGTATGAACCTGAATCTGGCGTTGAGCTATGGGGCAAGATCGGAAATCGTCCGGGCGGCAAAGGAAATCGCTGCCGAAGTTCAAACCGGCAGTCTGTCTGTAGACGCGATTACGCAAGAGACGATTACCCGTCATCTGTACACGGCTCATATTCCTGATCCCGAGCTTTTAATTCGTACCAGCGGTGAAATGCGGGTGAGCAATTTTCTTCTCTGGCAGATAGCCTATTCCGAAATTGCCGTTACCGATACGCTGTGGCCGGATTTTACAAGAAACGAGCTCATTCAGATTTTAAAGGAATATCAAGGCAGAGACCGGCGTTTCGGCTGCGTTTAATCTAATTTTTTTCACTGCTTCACTTTGTGCCCGCTTAATAAATTATCTGTTTTTTTGAAATAATAATGAGGTGGAAGAAAGTTTAACATGCATTTAAAACGGATTATAACGGCTCTTGTCGCCTTTCCGCTTCTATCCCTGCTTATTTTTAAAGGGTCGGTCTTTTTATTTGCCTTCTTTATCAGCCTGGTGTCCCTGGCTGCACTTTATGAATACTACCGGATTGTATTTTACGATAAGAAACAGGTCATTTTTTCATCAATTCCCATGTGGGGATCCCTGAACGGCCTGTTGATTGTCGGTGCTGCATATATTAATTCCTTTCCCCTGATTATCGGCCTGCTGATTTTTAATTTTATCGGGGCGGTTATTTTATCAATGCCGCAGTATAAAAACGGCCCGGAAATTTTAAATGTGGTTGAAAAGCAGATTCAGGCGGTGATTTACATCCCTTTGTCCCTGGCCATGATTGTCCTGTTGCGAAATGATCCCCAAGGTGTTGCCTGGATTTTCTTTTTACTGTTTATTGTTTTTGCCGGGGATGTCGGGGCGTTTTATGCGGGTAAGTTTTTCGGTCGACATAAGCTGAGTCCATCGATCAGCCCGGGTAAAACCATTGAAGGGTCCATCGGCGGAATGATTTTCTGCATCATCGTCGGGTATGTTTTTATGCGTCTGTTTCTGCCTCATCTCAACGAACCAATAATTTTTCTTTTGTTTGCTGTTGTCAATATTGCCGCACAAACCGGCGATCTTTTTGAATCCCAATTAAAAAGAACCGGTAAAATGAAGGATTCCGGCAATCTCCTTCCGGGGCATGGCGGAATTCTGGACCGGATTGACGCACTGCTCTTTGCCGCTCCTGTGATTTATTTTTTTAAAGAATTTGTTTTATCAGGTCTATAATATGCGGAATCTAACCATCTTAGGGGCAACCGGTTCTATTGGGAAAAATACCCTCACTGTTGTGGACCAATTCCCGGATCAGTTTTGTGTTAAATCCCTGACTGCAAGAAATAATATCACCTTGCTGGCGGAACAGATACAGCAGTTTTCACCTGAACTGGCGGTTGTTTACAGTGAATCGGATGCGGTCGCGTTGAAAAAACTTCTTATGCCTGGTAACCGAACGGAGATCATGTTCGGTGAAGACGGATACCGATCGGCTGCCGTGCATCCGGATGTGGATACGGTGGTTTCTGCGATTGTCGGTGCCGCCGGTCTGCTGCCTACTTTGTCTGCGATTGCCGCTGGCAAACATATCGCGCTGGCAAATAAGGAAACGCTGGTCATGGCCGGTGACATTGTGATGCAGCGGGCCAAAGAAAAAAATGTTTCCATCCTTCCGGTTGACAGTGAGCACAGCGCCATTTTTCAATGCCTTTCCGGAAACCGGAAAAAAGATTTACAAAAAATACTGCTGACCGCATCCGGCGGTCCGTTTCGAAATCTGCCGGTTGATCAGTTTGAATCCATTACGCCTGAAAAAGCCCTGGCACATCCCACCTGGGAAATGGGGGATAAAATCAGTATTGATTCTGCCACGCTGATGAACAAAGGACTTGAGGTGATTGAGGCGAAACATTTGTTTGATGTGTCCCATCAAAAGATTGAAGTGGTGATTCACCCCCAGAGTATCATTCATTCGATGGTTGCATATATTGATGGTTCCGTGATGGCTCAGTTGGGAACCCCGGACATGAGAGGGGCTATTTCCTATGCCTTGTCCTGTCCGGAACGTCTGCCCCTGAATCTGCCGGTGCCGGATTTTGCCGGAATCGGGGCATTGACTTTTGAACCACCGGACATGAAAAAATTTCCCTGTCTGGCCCTTGCGTTTTCTGCCTGTGAAGCCGGCGGAACCCTGCCATGCGTTTTGAATGCAGCCAATGAAGTGGCGGTGGATGCTTTTTTAAATAAACGCATTGGTTTTATTCAAATACCTGATGTGATTAATCATACAATGAAAAAACATCATACGATAACTGCCCCGGAAATTGATGATATATTGCTGGCTGATCAATGGGCCAGGCAAACAGCGGCGCAATGGATTGTTCTTTCAGAAGATAAGGGGAGCGTATGAGCTTTGTAATCGGTTTTGTCGTCGTACTCGGCGTTTTGATATTTTTTCATGAACTCGGTCATTTTGTTGTTGCCAAAGTGTTTGGTGTGGGAGTTGAAAAATTTTCACTGGGATTTGGTCCGAAAATACTGGCTAAAACCGTCGGGGAAACGGAATATCGGCTGTCAGCCATACCCCTTGGCGGATACGTGAAGATGGTCGGAGAGCAGCCGGATGAAGAACTGGATCCGGCGGATATTCCGTTTTCATTCACCCATAAACCGGTGTTTCAGCGAATACTCATTGTGGCGGCCGGCCCGTTTTTTAACTTTTTTCTGGCGATTATTATTTTTTTCGGTATTTTCTGGTTTGTCGGAATGATGATGCTTGAACCGGTGATCGGGGAAGTCAGTACCGGATCTCCTGCTGCTTTGGCCGGTATTGTTAACGGTGATAAAGTTATATCAATTAATGGCTTACCCATTGGCAACTGGACTGAAATGGCGGAGAAGATTATGGACAGCGGTGGATCGCCATTGGACTTTACATTATTAAGAGACAGCCGGAACATCAATCTTTCCGTAACGCCGGCCGATGATGTCATGGAAAATATTTTTGGTGAAAAGCAGCACCGGTATATAATCGGGGTCAGTTCAACCGGGGAAGTTATTACCCGTCGCATGGGACCGGCTGACGCCTTTGTTGAAAGCCTGAACCGGACTTATATCATCTGCAAGTTGACCATCCTCAGTGTCGTCAAGGTTTTTCAGGGAACTATACCGGCTAAAACAATCGGCGGTCCGATTTTGATTGCCCAGATGGCCGGTGAACAGGTTCAGCAGGGAATGGTGAATCTGTTTGCGTTTATCGCGTTGATCAGCGTGAACTTAGGGATTTTGAATTTATTGCCGATTCCGGTATTAGATGGCGGTCATATTCTTTTTTTCTGCATTGAAGCGATTATCCGACGGCCGGTAAGTATTAAAACAAGGGAAATAGCTCAGCAGGTGGGCATTTTTTTGTTGATGATGCTGATGGTTTTTGTTTTTTATAATGATATAATGCGGTTTTTTGAGAAATAAATTGGAAGGCTTCGGCAAAAGCCCAACTTCGATTTTAGCTTTGGGTTGCGCTACGCCCTTTGTCACTCAGCGTACAAAAAGTACGCATCGTTCCTCAGGGCTTGCGCGCCTCGCCAATTTTATATGAATGGTGAGACTTTTGTCAAAGTCTTCATGGATTAGCAAAAAATATTTTTGGCTTCAGGTATGGTATAAAACTGAATAGGTAGGATTTCAGCCTTATACCTTCAGACTTCAACCTTATACCTAACCCGGATAAACCGGAAAAGTTAAAAGTGAACTAAAGTTTGAAGTGAGTCACGCCGAGGCGTGATTATGGTTAATGCCTTCGGCTTTTTCAATTTTGATGTTAAAAATGATCGCGCGTTTAGCGCAGTCCACAACTTTAGGCAATTTAGATCACTTTAGTCACTTCACACTTTTTGAGTTTTTAAAAAAGTTTGCCCAAAAAACGCAAAAATTAGAGATAAGAAACTAAAAATATGCCACATAGACTTGAAATTACATTAAAACCGGACCTTTTTGATGCAGAAGGCCAGGGCATCTGCAATAAAGCAGCGTCCTATTTTGATATTAAGATTGACGATATCCGTACGGTGCATGTCATCACTATGGATGTGGACCTTTCCGCAGATCAGCTGCAGACGGTCCGAACGGAAATTTTTACCAACCCGGTAACCCAAATCTCCGCCTATGATCCGCTGCCGCAGGATTTTGACTGGTGCGTATGGGTCGGTTATCGTCCGGGCGTAAAGGATAATCCCGGGAGTACAGCTGTTGAGGCGATTGAGGATGTTTTAAATATCCGGCTGGCACCGGGTGAAGATGTTTACACCTCCCGGCGGTTTTGCCTGAAGGGTGATTTGACCCGTTTGGATGTGGAACTGGTGGCCGGTGAACTGCTGGCAAATGATATCATTCAGCAGGTACGCGTTTTTTCACAAGCGGAATGGCATCCGGCAGTCGGCATCGGCTCTATTATACCTAAGGTCAAACTGGATCATACCCCTACGGTCGCGGCTATTCCCATGGACAGCGATGCGGCACTTATGCAGGTCAGTGATGAGCGGAGCCTGGCGTTAAATGAAAATGATGTGCCGGTTATCCGTTCATATTTCCGGAATCCTGAGGTCCAGTCCCAGAGATGTCAGGTCGGTTTGTCTGAACCCACAGATGTGGAACTGGAATATATTTCCCAGGCCAGAAGTGACCATTGCAATCACAATACGTTTCGCGGCGTGTTTACCTATACGGATGTTGAAACCGGAAAAACTGAGACGGTAGACAATCTTTTTAAATCCTATATTGAAGCCCCGACACTGTTACTTAAGGAAAAGAAAGACTGGGTGATATCGGTATTATGGGATAATGCCGGCGTTGGCCGGTTTGATGAAAATAATTATTATGTGATTACCGGCGAGACCCATAACTCCCCATCCAACATGGAAGCCTATGGCGGCGCCATTACCGGTATCGTTGGTGTTTACCGGGATCCTTTGGGTACCGGTCTGGGGTCGAAGCTGATTATGGGCAGTTACGGTTTCTGTGTGGGAGATCGGGAGTACAGCGGTGACCTGAAGCCGAAATTGCATCCCCGTCGTCTGCTGGATGGCGTGATTGAAGGCGTTCGGGACGGGGGCAATAAAAGCGGTATTCCAACCGGGTTTGGCCAGGTCACCTTTCATCCGGGATATATGGGCAAATGTCTGGTTTTTGTTACTGCGTTGGGGATTATGCCGGCTTTGGCTGCGG
This sequence comes from Desulfobacteraceae bacterium, assembly GCA_021162325.1. GTDB lineage: Bacteria > Desulfobacterota > Desulfobacteria > Desulfobacterales > Desulfosalsimonadaceae > SURF-3. Next base: position 10,137 of record JAGGYV010000068.1, read on the forward strand.
GGAAGCCGTCTGAGCTGAAAACAACATCGCCCGGTGAACTGATTGTTATGTGCGGCGGCCGGGTCGGCAAAGATGGCATTCATGGGGTCACGGCGTCTTCGGAAACATTTTCTGCGCATACGCCGGCCGGCCATGTTCAGATCGGTGACCCGTATACCCAGAAAAAAATGCATGATTTTATTATAGAAGCTCGTGATGAAGGACTGATTCCCCATATTACGGACAACGGGGGCGGCGGGTTGTCGTCTTCCATTGGTGAATCTGCCATGCTGTCCAACGGATGCGCGGTTTATCTTGAAAAAGTGCCGTTAAAATATGACGGTCTGGATCAATGGGAAATATGGATATCCGAATCCCAGGAACGCATGACGGTGTCCGTGAAACCGGAAAGCATTGACCGGTTCATGGCGCTTTCCGTCAAGCATGCGGTGGAAAGTACGGTCATCGGCAAGTATACGGATTCCGGAAAGCTCCATATTACTTACAACGGAGAGACCTGTGCCTATGTCAATATGGATCTGCTCAAATCCGGTTTCCCGCAATGGCAATTTGAAGCCGAATGGGTCCCGCCGGAACTGCGGGGACTTTATGAACCGGTTATTTCTGAACCGAAATATTTTAACAATGTACTTTTTGATTTACTTGCGCGGCCGAATATATGTTCAAAAGAGTGGATTACCCGGCAGTATGATCATGAAGTCCAGGGCGGCAGTGTGATTAAACCGCTGGTGGGAAAAGACCGGGATGTTTACAGCGATGCAACGGTGATTCGACCCGTGCTTTCATCCGCTAAGGGACTTGTTTTTTCCCAGGCGATTTTACCCATGTATTCTGAGATTGATGCGTATCATATGACCACCTGTACCATTGACGAAGCGGTTCGACGGCTGGTGGCGGTGGGGGGTGATCCTGATCATATTGGCGGCGTGGATAATTTTTGCTGGCCAAATATTGCCTATGATGCAGATAAAAATCCGGATGGTAAATTCAAAGCGGCTCAGCTGGTCCGATCCTGCCGGGCCCTTTATGATATGTGCATGGCCTATGAAATCCCGTTGCTGTCCGGAAAAGACAGTATGTATGTGGATGGTCATCTGCCGGGTAAATATGGTGAATCCCACAAAGTTTCCGCTTTGGAAACCATGCAGTTTTCCACCGTGGGTGTGGTCGAAAATATTGAAACGTGTGTGACCATGGATGTGAAAAGCGCCGGAGATCGGGTGTACATCCTGGGCGAAACCCGAAATGAATTGGGCGGGTCGGAGTATTATGATCTGTTCGGCTATATTGGAAAAAATGTTCCGCAGGTGTTTACCCAAAAGTTTATCTCCACATATAATGTTTTGTTTTCAGCAATTAATGCAGGACTGGTGGCATCAAGTCATGGCATTTATCGCGGGGGAATCGGCATCCACCTGGCCATGATCGCCATGGGCGGTAACCTGGGGCTTGATATTGATCTTGCCGCTGTTCCCACAGACAGTGTATTACGAAATGATACGCTATTGTTTTCAGAATCTTCCGGCCGTTTTCTGGTAACGGTTGCGCCGCAATTTCAGGATGAATTTGAAAAGATCTGCGTGGATGTTCCCTGCGCCTGTATCGGCACCGTCAGTGCGTCACCTGAATTTGCCATCAAAGACGCCCGCAATAATCAATTGATTTCAGTTGCGGTGGCGGATTTAAAAGCTGCGTGGAAAAAGCCGTTTGGTGGGTTGATGTGAAGTTTTTGTTAGTTTATAGAAAAAAATCTCGCGCAGTGGCGCAGAGTTTTAAGAAATGTTTTTCTTTGCGTCTTAGCGCCTCTGCGGGAGAAACTGTTTTGGAATACTAAAAGAAACATCTTGCGCAAAGGCGGAGGGAATGACTGAAAATGAGATCGGGACAATTGTAATAGCGTCCGCCATTGCCATTCATCGCGAACTGGGGCCGGGGCTTCTTGAGACTGTGTATGAGATTGTTCTCGCCAGAGAACTTAAAGATAGGGGGCTGACGGTCGACCGCCAGGTTCCTGTGCCGATCCAGTACAAGGACATCCGGTTTGATGTAGCCTTCCGGGCAGATATCATCGTCGCTGGCAAGGTCATCCTGGAATTGAAGTCGGTTGAGCGGGTGACGGCGGCGCACAAGAAGCAAGTGCAGACATATCTGCGGTTGACCGGATGCAAACTCGGATATCTGCTGAATTTTGGTGGGGCATTGATGAGGTCCGGGATCACCCGTTGCGTTAATGGTCTCGAAGAATAAATTTTTCTGTGTCATCGTGTCTCTATAGGAGAAAAATATTAGGAATGATAAATAAAAAAATCTCGCGCAGAGACGCAATGTTTTAAGAAATGTTTTTCTCTGCGTCTCGGCGCCTCTGCGGGAGATAATGTTTTGGAATATTAAAGAAAAAAAATCTCGCGCGGAGACGCAAAGGCGCAGAGTTTTAAGAAATGTTTTTCTCTGCGTCACAGCGCCTCTGCGGGAGAAAATGTTTTGGACTCTCAATCGGGCGATCGCTATAAATTATAATTTAACTTTTTCTCTGTGACCTCTGTGGTCTCTGTGGTGAATCATTAATCTGTGATCTTTGTGGTGAGTAAATAAAATGACCCCTTCGAAAATTAAAGCCCTGGTTCTTACC
>JAGGYV010000166.1 GCA_021162325.1 Desulfobacteraceae bacterium
GTCAATAGTCAATATGTGCATGTGCGACAAGGATTCCTGCCAGCTTTTCCGCAATTTGCGTAAACATGCAAAGCCTTCTCAGGAAGTGCATGCGGCCTTTTCAGCAGCAATTGATGCCAAATTATGCAATGGCTGTAAAAAATGTACCAAAAAATGCCAGATCGATGCCATTTTCGCTACAGACGTTCAGGCTGGTAAAAAAACAAAAATCCATGAAATCGATCCGGACCGGTGCATTGGATGCGGCCTTTGTGTGGCTGTTTGTCCCCAGCAGGCAATATCCCAGCAACCCAGAAAAGTCTTGCCGGATGTTCCGGAAACGGCCCTGTCCATGAATATCGCCATGGCAAAAGAAAGAGGACAACTACAGGGTTTCGTTCCCTATGGCCTGGCCAAATGGTTGTTGAAATTGAAACTCGGCAAGGAAACAGCAAATAAAATCATAAATATGTAATTTGAAACGATTTGGTATGATGGGTCAAACGTAAAACGGGGTCAAGTCCATTTTTGACTTCTTTTAATCAACGCCTGCAACTTCCCCATCTTCCGGTCTAAATCCCTGTCTGAGCTTAATCGCTTTTTCATGCGCTCAACCACGCTTCTGACGGTTCTGTCATTATCAATATTATACTGCTTCCCGATCTCCTTGAATGTATCCAAACGAAGTTTTCGGGTAAGGTATATGGCTGCATTACGGGCATCATTCCTTCTTCCTCGCCGCACCTTCATTAATTCAACATTTTTCACTCCGTAATATCTGCAAATCTCATCAACAATTCGCTTTTTATCAGGCAATAGCTCCCGAATCGAAGGGATTTCTTTATTTATCTTTCCTGATCCATATTTTTCCCTAATCCGATCAATAAACTCCTGAGGCCCTAAACACACCGGCCATTTTACACCACTGATTTTTTGGCTGACTTCATCTTCCTCCTCTACAGACACCCACCTTCGATAATGCCGCATCCAGTCATTTCGGTTCCGGGACAAAAGGGATAATATATAATTTTTGTAAAGCCAGTCCCATCTCCCGGCAATTGACAGATATCCTTTATGGCTGCTCCATTTATAGGCATCTATCTTTTCCACCAGTCCAGCCCGTACTGGATTTCTATGAATGTATCGAATCGCCTGCAACAGGTAGCTGTCGGTATCGATAAGAATCGATTTATAGCGCCCCCGAAAAAGCTGTCCATCGTATTTGTGACGACTGTTATACCTCTGGGTGTATACCCCGTTTAAATGACGCATGGATCTTGAAATATTGGCATTCGGTGTCTGAAGCAGCATATGGTAATGGTTCGGCATCAAACAGTAAGCAGCAATCCGGACATTCCACATCTCAGATGTTTCATGCAAAAGATCCGTGAACATTTTATAGTCGTGATCATCTGCAAAAATATCCTCTCCGCGTCTTCCGCGGTTCATAATGTGATACCATGCATCAGGGTATTCTATTCGTAACGGTCTTGCCATAACTGCAATCAATATCATAGCCGTTATTAAAAGTCAAGAATGGACTTGACCCTCTGGATATTTCATATAAGACATCGCGTATTGAGCGACATAGTGCGAATACCGGCTCTGATGCTCTTGGGGCACAATCGTGAAGGCAAAATTTATGGAGCATGGTGAAGTATAGCTAAACAGAACGTAGCATTTTGACTGGGTGAGTTTGATTTACTGGGTATACGCGATTAAAAACAAAACGAGAATTGATTTGCCTTGAAAGCAACAGCGACAATTTTTGGGGTGTGTTCAGGAAGCTTTTGGTCAGAGATTTATCAGGCAGGACGAACTATGGAATAGTCATTCCAGCTGAACGCCATACTTGCGTAAAATATTTTCTTTGGTGATTTTCTCAGGTACACCGGTTGGCCTGAGCACATTACGGCCGCAAAGAATGAAGACTTCGTAAGCATCGAAAATAGCATAGCGATCTTGGTCAAAGATGATGAGTTTGTTTCCGTTTTCTTCCTTTATTTTTTCCCGGAATTTTCGAATACCGGTATTTTTACCGTCGTTTTCCATTTTGTCTTGCTGATCCATCCAATCTTGATATGCAGACGTCAGCCCCATAAGCAATATGGTAAGATACACATGCACCTGAAAGCCGGCTCTGGTATTTTGGGCTGGTCTTTCAATGAACCAGGCCTGCTTCGCTTCTCGGAATAGAGTGTTCTCGATTTCACTCCTGGCATCATACCCATCATAAATTTTCATGGGCTTGGCTACAGGGGCATTTGTCAGGATCACCATCGTATCTGAATTCGGATTGTTCTTTTTAAAAGGATCATCCAGCACGACAACGGCATTGATCGGATTGGGTACGAAATCCTTTTTGTTCTCATGGCTACCGCTGCCCATCGGCCCATAAAATCCTGCGGAAGTCAACGCATCGAGACCCTCGACTTTATAATAATCAGTTGTTATTGTTTTATTGTTGCCGTAACCGGTGCTACGATCTTTTGTCCTGGTCTCGCAGTATCCGGTACCAATAAGTGAAAGCGCATCTTCATAAACAGTCATATTGGTTTTGGCAGGGATATAAAAGGTAATTCCAATGGAATCCAACCAGTACAATAATGTGCCATCCATAAAGCCGCGATCTATCGCAAGCGTCTTGATTCGGGCATGGTCCCCGAGGTTGACGATGGCCTGTTGAACGAGCTCCTTTGCCAAATTTATATCGTGAACTTCTATGGTGTCAAAACGAATTGCCAAGGGAATACAACTATTTGGGTCCCATATCGCCCAAAGTTTAAATCCAAAAACAGTTTCCACAACTTTGCGAATACGTTTTTTGCGACGACGCAGTTCCGGCGGTTTTTCTTTTGTCACTTTTCCACAACCATCGCATTGCTCCGTAGATTCAATCTGGGAGGCGTCAAGCAGGGCTTCGATATTTTTTGGAAAAAAAGAATTGGCAGCCAAAATGGTGACTACCTTGTTAAAAATATTTTCCAGTGCCGATGCGAGAACCGCCGTTATAGTTGCGGCGATAAAGTTTGTGCATACCGGCCCCCGTATTTTAGTTGGTTGTTGTTCCTTGAGCCCATTATCGTCCGGGGTAGATTTTTTCGTCCCCCTTTTGCTGGTACCATCCCGTACCTGTCTGCCATTGAAACCAACAAGTCGCATAAGAGATTGAGAACGAAGAATGACTGGACCTATATGACAGAAAAACTTCAACCCGGCGACGATACGCATCATGTAAATGAGAACAATCGGGGCAAAGGGTACTTTACTTTTTCGCTTTTTAGAGTTGGGATCAATTCCAACAAACAGGTCCATAATGCCAAAATGGTCAAGAAAATAAAAGAACTCATCAAAAAGGCTGGCTTCGCCAAGCCCATAGACCTCGGGAATATCGTTGCCATCGGCAAGGTCTTGAGCAATACCTGCCTGATCTCTGTTGGCGGTATGCCAAGCTAAGCGTTCAACGATTTTTTCGGATGCTTCACTGTTCAAACTCATGTCAATATAAGTATCAAAAAGATCGATAAATGTCAAACGCGATAAGTGGATAAGTTATTGATATTACAGCTAATAAGCGATATCGCATTTTGCCTTAGCCGGTATTTATTGACCTCGGTCGAGGCGGGATATGTGCTGTCCGTAAAGAGCCGACGAGTAGGCCATTAGATGCTTTTACCCGGCAATATATAAGGCCTGTGGGGAGCTCATTCTTGATTTCGTTTTTTTATATTTGTTAAAAAAATTAAAGAAATATGCAATCACTTGTATCAATGCCTTTGCAAGAACTGCTGGCGAACAATGTCCGAAAGTAATTGAAATCGAGATCATTCTTTCGCCCCATCCCTGGAAAAGGGAAGCCTGTGATGAAGGCGCATCCCTTGCACAGCTTGTACATAAGCAACAGGCCGATATGACATGGGGATCGTAGCGAGCGGATTGTACCGGTGACGTCAAGACTCGGTTATGCGCCAAAATTCGCCAGCGTTTCAACGCTCGGAAGCGGAATTTTTGCAGGAGTACCTGTCAACCATTACCCCAGCTGAAATGCAAAATAATGGCATACATTTCCTTTGTCCCTGGAAAAGAAAAGTGCCAGTGTTGAATGCTGTCAACACCAGGATTCATTTGCACCTGTCCAAAAATGAATCAATGAAGACATGCCCGATGCCTGATGATTCAAATTCAAGGCGAGCCATGTTGGCTCGATAGCTAAACCTTATATGAAATATCCAGAGCAACCGGTTTTCAAAAAGCAATCCATTTTTGCCCGTTCATTCCTTCAATCAATGCCATAATAATATATCCACGACATTGAATATCGATTGAGAAGAACCGGTATTAAAATATTTTCGGGTATAAA
>JAGGYV010000127.1 GCA_021162325.1 Desulfobacteraceae bacterium
GCCTTTATATGCTCCTGCGGCATTGAAGTTCTTTTTACCCACCGGCCCTTTATCCCGGCATTGGGTTACCCGATGCTGGCTTTGGCGATCGGCGCACAAATCATCCGATTTTATACGATTGCCGTATTGGGAAAATTCTGGAATGCCCGGGTCATCTTTGTTCCTAATCGACCCGTTATCACTCACGGATTATACAAATACATCCGCCACCCCAATTACCTGGCGGTGATTGTTGAGATTTTCGCATTACCAATGATCCACACGGCCTGGATAACGGCAATTTTTTTCAGCATTTTAAACGCCTGGATGTTGACGGTGAGAATCCGGTCCGAAGAGCAGGCATTGTCTGAACATTGCCGCTATATGGACAGTTTTAAATGCCAGGGTCGATTTCTGCCTTCGTTTCATAAGGAGCAAAAAATTTGAACCAACATAAAATAATGCAGGGCATTCAGCATGTTTTTGATCAATATCTGGAAATCGATACCCCCATCAAACCGGACATGGATCTGCTGACAGACCTTCAACTTGATTCCATGGCGCTGACAACCCTTGTGGTGGAACTGGAAAACCACTTTCTGGTAATGTTTGAACAAGGTAATGAACTTAATATTCACACCATTGACGATCTGGTTCATTTGATTGACAACTGCCTTACCGAACAGCAAGGTGATTCCAATGCATGATCAGACACTTTGCACACTGATTCAAAGAGCGGCTGAAATGGGCAATAGAGGTTACCGCTTTTTGGACTACCGGGAAAACGAAACATATGTTGGCTATGATGCGCTATTTAAAAAATCATTGGGTGTTGCCGGTTTTTTTTCACACATGGGTATCAAACCGGGAGACAAAGTCGCCCTGATATTGCCCACCGGCCCTGAATTTTTTTATGCCTTTTTCGGCACGCTGTTCTGCGGTGGTGTTCCGGTGCCCTTATATCCACCGGTTCGACTGGGAAGAATGGAAGAATACCACCAAAAAACGGGCCGGATGCTGGAAATATCTGAAGCCCGCCTGGTGTGTACCGACAAACGTATCAAACGAATACTCGGCCGTTGCCTGGAGATCGCCGGCCCGGACCTGGGGTGTATCACATTAAACGGGATTGCCCCGGAGCCCTTTGAACTCGCTATGAATGATCCGGACACCCCTGCATTAATTCAATTCTCCTCCGGAACCACCTTTGATCCCAAACCGGTACTGCTGACACACCGTCAGATTGTTGCGAACATCCAGACCATGCTTGACTACGGCCTGAATTATTATGGCGATACAACAGAGGGATCATCCTATTGCGGACTCAGCTGGCTGCCTCTTTATCATGATATGGGGTTGATCGGATGCGCCATGCTCGCCATTGCCCAGCCCGCCGATCTGGTCCTGATTCCACCGGAACTTTTTGTAACCCGCCCGGCGGTCTGGCTCCGGGCAATTTCAGCCTACAAACCAATCATCAGCGGCGCGCCGAATTTTGCATTTAGTTTATGTACGAAAAAAATCAAAGATAAAGAGATTGAAGGCGTCGACCTTTCCAGTTGGCAGGTCGCACTGATCGGTGGTGAAACGGTTTCCGCTTCAGCACTTGAAAAATTTATCAAACGATTTGCGCCTTATGGATTTTCTCCTCATGCACTGACCCCGGTATATGGACTGGCTGAAGCATCACTGGGGGTTACATTCTCAGATCTGAAACAGCCATTTGTCTGTAACCATTTTAACCGGGAGCAGCTTTTAAAGGGTCAGGCAAAAAATGATACGTGCGGCGATCCGGTCATATCATTAGGCAAACCGCTGCCCGGTTTTCAGGTGGAAATTCGTGATAAAACAGGAGCAAAGACTGACGACAGCACCATCGGGTCCGTTTATATCAAAGGCCCTTCAATTATGAAAGAATATTATAACAATCCGTCAGCCACTGCCGACGCGATGCGTGACGGATGGCTCGATACCGGTGACAATGGATTTATTTTCAAGGAAGATCTTTATCTATATGGCCGAAAAAAAGATTTGATTATCATCCGGGGACAAAATTATTCCCCCCAGATGATTGAAATGGCTCTGGCTAATTTCCCCGGAATCCGCATCGGATGTGTTGCGGCAACCGGATATGTTCCGGAAAATGATGAGAATGAAAGGCTGATCGTATTTATTGAAAGGGATAAACGAGGCGCCAGGACCGATGATAAAAAACTGGCGGACAGCGCTTCTAAAAAAATTACCGAATCCACAGGCCTGGTCCCCGAATCCGTGATTGTGCTGGCACCGGGCACCATCTTTCGAACATCCAGTGGAAAATTTCGCCGGGGGGAGACATTAAAACAATACATCGCAGGAACCCTGGCACCGCCTGGACAGGTCACCATTTTAAGAATGTCAGCAGAAATGATTAAATCAAAAATCGCCACCGCTCGCATGAATCGGAATATACGAAAAGCCCGTCAAGGATCGGCAGCGTTCGAGCGTCTGTGAAATTTTTTAATCAATCCTCAAATTTTTATAAAATAAAAACTATTAAAATGAAACCAAGTAAATTTAAATTAATTGGTATTTCGATCGGATTACTTGTCGCATTCAGCATGTTTTTTTTCTTCTATTTGACTAACCAGCATACCTATTCTCCAACAGATCCGACGATTGTTGAAACAGATAAAAATTTAAAAATTGCCATCATAGGGGCCGGGGCGGCCGGCCTTACGGCAGCCCATACACTGAATGCATCAGGATATAAAAATGTGACGGTTTTTGAACGGGAAGCAACGGCCGGGGGAAAGGTTTGCTCCTATGAATATAATGGTCATTTTTATGAATTAGGGGCGGTTTATTTCGATTCTGTCTATTCCCATACCATGTTGGATTTAATAAAAGATTTGGGAATTAATTATGTGGACTGGGATGGTCCCATTGGCACGTTCAATATGGCGGGCCACTGGTGGTTCCGTCGTGACATGAAAAAAACAATCGCCAAAGTTCCGCCAAAATTCAGGTCAAAGATTCAAAATATTCATAATAATACGGACATGGTCGCACGATGGAATAAATTCCAGTTGCTGAAGGCCTATTTAAACTGGAAATGGATTCTTTTTAAACACCAGCGGACAATGGTATCAACCCCGGGGTTTCCCTCAACTTTATCTGAAATGTATCCTAATTTTAAAGATTTTGCCGTAACACACCACCTGGTGCCAATGGCTCACCCTATGTCCGTCTTTATGACAGCCTGCGGCTATGGATACCATGAACAAGTCCCGGCGGTAAACTATATGAAAGTCATACCGGTTGCACTGGCAAGTGACAGAAGACGCAGTTGTTTTGAAAACGGATGGCAGTCGTTCTGGCAGAAAGTGGCAGACTCTCTCACTGTCAGGTATAACGCGGAGGTCACAAAAGTAAACCGTTTTAAAGAGAACATTCATGATAAAATTGAAATTACGGCAGGCGGCAAAACAGAGACTTTTGACCGGGTTATTATCTCCGCACCGCTTGAATTGGCCCATCATTTTATGATGCTTTCTGAAAAAGAAGCATCTCTATTTAAAAAAATAAAGAATTTTGAATATTATGTGACATTGGTTAAACTGAAAAAAGCGTTAAATAAAGATCCGAATCTGCCGAATCAACCATTAACCGGCGGGGTGATCGATCATATCTATCCGGACACCATCGGACATATTGTCTGTGTATTAAAATCCATGCATAATGATGAGAATGTCTATACATTTTACCAGTTAAATGATTGGCGAAAAAGTCCTGACGAAATGTTTCAAATACTTAATGAAGATATTTCAAAACTTGGCGGCGTTATTGATAAAAACGCCCCCAATAACGGAATTATCATCCAAAAAAAATGGACCTACTTTCCGCATGTTTCAACAAAAGATCTGCAAGAGGGGTTTTATGATAATTTAATGGATTTGCAGGGTACACAAGGAACATATTATATCGGAAGCATCATGGATTTTGAATCCGTTGAACATACGGCACGATTTTCTAAATATTTGATGGAAAGGCACTTTCATTAAAAATACAACGGCAAAAACAACAACGGCCCAAATGCCGCCGGTCGCAGTGATCGGTATCGATTGCATGTTCCCAGGTTCTCACGACAAGCAGGGATACTGGCGTGACATTACCGCTGGGAGGAACATGATCGGCCCCGTCCCGCCCAGTCATTTTCTCATTGAACACTACTATGACCCGGATCCTCTGGCACCGGATAAAACCTACTGCAAACAGGGCGCTTTTCTTGATCCCATTGAATTTGATCCCATGGAATTCGGTATTCCGCCGACAAACCTGGTGGCGACCGACACTTCGCAACTGCTTAGCCTGATGGTCGCCAAACAGGTTATCAAGGATGCCTTTAAGGAAAAATTTAAACATATGGACCGCAGTCGAATCAGTGTGATTCTCGGCGTGGCAGCCGGCCTGGAACTGCTCGGTGAAATGGCGACCCGGCTGACAAGGCCGACCTGGGTTCAGGGGATGCGCGAAGCCGGACTTCCGGAAAATGAAATTAATGACATTTGTGATCGAATCATGGCAACCCGGGCGCCCTGGAAAGAAAGTACATTCCCCGGTCTTCTTGGAAACGTGGTTGCGGGACGTATCGCAAATTATTTTGATCTGGGCGGCATGAACTGTACAACCGATGCCGCATGTGCCAGCGCTTTCTCTGCCCTGTACCAGGGACTCCGGGAGCTATCTGCCAAAACTTCGGATGTGGTGATTGTCGGCGGCGCAGATACAACCAATGATGCTTTTTTATTTGTCAGTTTTTCCAAAACACCGGCATTATCCCCCTCACACGATTGCCGACCCTTTTCGGATCAGGCCGACGGCATGGTTATCGGCGAAGGAATCGGAATGCTGGCCATCAAGCGCCTTGAAGATGCCGAACAGGACGGTGACCGGATTTACGCCGTCATCAGAGGTATCGGTGCGTCATCAGACGGCAAAGGATCCAGCATATACGCACCTCTGGCAAAGGGACAGGCCGCCGCCCTCAGGCGATGTTATGAAGCCGCCGCATACAGTCCTCAGACGGTTGAATTGATCGAGGCCCACGGTACCGCGACACCCCCGGGGGATAGCGCCGAAATCCAGGCGCTGAAGCAGGTATTTAACAATAAAAGTGGGAACATAAACAAACAATGGTGTGCACTTGGATCGGTAAAATCCCAAATCGGCCATACAAAAGGCGCAGCCGCCGCCGCAGGAATTATCAAAGCGATCATGGGGCTCCATCACAAGGTACTTCCGCCCACCATCAAGGTTAAAAATCCCAACCCCCTGCTGGAAATAGAAAAAAGCCCATTTTATCTAAATACCCTATCCAGGCCCTGGGTCAGGGA
>JAGGYV010000163.1 GCA_021162325.1 Desulfobacteraceae bacterium
ATGCCAGTCCCATCTTTCCGGAAACACTGCGATCCCCGCCCTTTTCCTTCCAGAACACGGGAGATCCGGTGGCAATAAAAAACGGACCAAATCCCTGGTCTTCAAGATTTTCCGCCGCCTTTTCCACATCCGGCACCACCAGCCCTACCTGATGGACTTTTTCTAACCCATGTTCTTTCATGAAATCATCCGCCAGGTCGTTCACTGCCTGTGCAAAGTCATCTGCTTTTAATAACTCATCAAAATAAAACATTGCTCTACCTCACATGTCATCATAATGGGTCTTTACCCAGGTTTCTATTTCTCTCATGGCCGCATCCTGGGAAATATGACTTTTCCAGCCCAATTCCTGCCTGGCACGGCGGTTATCCACATCATTGTTTTGACCCATTACCCCGGCAGCCAGACGTGTCATGGGCGGTCGTATACCAAATGGCGTCAGGGTTTTTTCGAGAAACCATCCAAGTCGCCAGGCCAGTGTAAAAGGGATACTCCCCAACGGCTTTTTGCCAACCCACTGACCCAGGGTCCTCAAATATTCTCCCCAGGTGATCGGGTAGTCATCTCGAAAATGATAGGTCTTTCCAACTGCTTTTTCCGATTCAGCGGCAATGATCGTACCGTCCACCAGGTTCTGTATATAAACAAAGGCTCCCGGCTCATTCCCTCCGTTAATCAAAGGAAAGGGACCGCGCAGAAACGCATCAAGAATGTCACGCACCCACACGCTACCGGGTCCGAACACATTGGCCGGACGGATGATGGTATAAGCGATTTGGCTCTTTCCGCAAAAATCTTTCACCAGGTCTTCAGCAACGATTTTAGTATCGCAATAAGGGATACCGCATTTTATTCGCTCGGCATCCTCATTGAGTCCAACCAGCGCCCGCCCAAGGCCCAACGCTGCAATTGATGAAAAATAAATAAAACGTGAGATATTCCCCGTTGATTCATCCAACAGGTTTTTCGTGCCATCGACCATGATCTGTTCGAACTGCTTATATGTTCCCCAGTCCAGCGTTCTGGTGGCAAGATGGTAGACTGTATCGATGTCCTTGGCAACGCCCCGGAGGGTATCCGGTTTTGTCAGATTACCGCGAAAAACCTCAACACCTAGTTTCTCTAAATGTTCAGCCTCTTCACCAGGCATGAACAATCCCCGCACTTCATATTTCCGCTTAATCAATTCCTCTGCAAGGTGAGAGCCAATAAACCCACCCACCCCGGTTACCAGTACCTTCATAAAGGTTCTCCCATTAAATTGAGCTTGCTCTGCCGTTTGCCTGAGTATGTTTATCCGGAAACAGTATTTCCGGATAAACAATAGCGTCAGGCATTGCTGTTATAGACTACGGCGATTATGTTCGCAGCCCTCACTATTTTCTGATAGACAGCTCCCGGCCTACATCCTCTCTCACAATAAATTTGAGAGATAATCGCGAGAGTTTCATAAAAAGCTCAAGTTCAAGGCGCGCAAATTCCGAGGAACGAGGCGTAGCTTGCTACGTTGAGTGACGAGGGATGCAGCGCAACACAGAAATTGACTTTTTAGGGAACTCTCGTCAAAAATCGGAAAGGTTCTGGTAGAACATCACCGTCGCCGGACTCGTCACCGTCGGGTCCGTCACCACATTAATACAGGCCGGCTTTCCGGAATCAATGGCCCGTTTGATGGCCGGGATAATATCTGCATCTTCCGTCACCAGTTCCCCGTATCCGCCCAGACCTTCCACCATTTTTTCATAGTTCCGCATGCCAAGCTCCGAGCACGTACATCGGTCTTCACCGATGCTCATCTCCTGGGAATGTTTGATCATCCCCCAGGCGCAATCATTATTGATCACACAGATAATAGGGATATCATGGCGGACAGCCGTATCAAATTCCATGCTGTTGAAACCAAAAGACCCGTCCCCGTTAAGAACAATCACGGGTTTATCCGGATGCGCCAGCTTTCCGGCAATGGCAAAGGGTATCCCTGTTCCCAGGCACCCCAGCAAAGCCCCGGTAGGGATCAGAACACCGGCCGGCTGTGACGAAGTAAAGCCGGCCAGCCCATAATAAGCGGTGTCCCCACCGTCAGCCACATAGAATGCATCTTCACCAAAGACTTCCATGATCTGCGCCACCAGACGGTTGGGATGAATGGGATCTGACGGGGTTTTGCGCTGTTCGAGTTCCGTGGTCAAAAAAGCGGCATATGCGTTTTTCAGCTTTGTCATCCACTCGCTGTGATCCCGCTTTTCTACCAGGGGAACAAGCTGATCCAGTATATACCCGCAATCCCCCACCAGCCCGACTTCCGAAGTCCGGTTCCGGTCAATTTCATGTTCCTCAATATCAATCCGGACCACCTTTGCATCAGGAAATAACTTAGTGGCCTGCATCACCCAGTTAAACCTCACCCCGGCGGCAATGATCACATCCGCCTGAGGTGCTACGGTCATGACACCGGTAAACCCGCCGTCATTAATCGACAACGGATGGCGGTCCGGCAATGCTCCCCGCCCGTTATTTAACAACGCAAACGGGAACCCGGTCTTCTCGATAAACGTTTTAAAAATATCCGGACACCCGCTCAACCGAACACCGCTGCCGCCGATAAACAGAGGCATTTTTGCACTGTTGATAATCCGGGCTGCTTCTTTGAGTTCTGATTCATCCGGGTGGGTGGATGATTTATATGTCTTTCGGACAGGCATTTTTACATCCTTCTCATCCACACTAACAAACAAAATGTCCGGGGGAAGTTCCAGGAAAACCGGGCCGGGTCGTCCCATGGTGGCCTGACGAAATGCAATAGCAAGGTATTCCGGGATCCGTTTGGTTTCGTAACAAGTGGCACACCACTTGGTGATGGGTCTCACCACATCAATCTGGTTCATTTCCTGCAACGCACCGGTCTGGTCATCGCGCATCGGATGCCGCCCGCAAAGCACAACCAAGGGCATATTATCCAGGTAGGCATTGGCAATTCCTGTGATGGCATTGGTAAATCCCGGGCCGGCCGTCACCAGACACACGCCGGGTTCATTCTTATAAATCGACCAGGCATGGGCCATCATTGCCGCAGCCTGCTCATGGCGTACATCAATGGTGCGGATATTATATTCCGTAAAACCGTCTAAGATATTTTCAATATGACCGCCTGATATTGTAAAGACCGTACTGACTTTTTCCACTTCCTTTAAATATTTTGCGACCAGGTGACCGCCGAATATTTCAGCCATGTGTTCCTCCTTCAATTCTTCAGATTAAAGCTAACTTTTTAAAAATCCCTATTAAGCGCATATAATTTCAATCACTAAAAATTTAAAGTGACTAAAGTGAACTAAATTGCCTAAAGTTTCGGACTGCGCTAATCGCGCGATTATTGAAACAAAAAATTGATAATGCCGGAGGCATAAACCTTAACTTTAGTCACTTCAAACTTTAGATCACTTCAAACTTTTCTTTACATCACTATAGCAATCGCATCTTCAAACCACTGGGCATAAACACTCATTCCCAGAACCTTCAATTTACCTTTAGCAGCCGCATTAAATGACGCATCTTTTTTCTTGCTGGTCATCACGGAAAATCCGGTTGCCGCGTCTTCCCATACCAGCGCCACATCGTAATTTTTCTGATCACCGGGCATTGAGGTCAATTTGCCCTTATCAAAAATAAACATCCTGGCCCGCTCGTTGTCTTTGGTTTTTATCAGAATTTTTACACTGATCTTGCTGATATATTTTTTAAACGCTTTGTTGGTCATAGAAGCGATTTTCAAAATATTATACAGCGCAAACAGCAGTACTGAAAATCTCATACGTCCTCCTTTCTAAGTAAATTGATAAAATCATATTAAACTTTTACAACGCCATCAGACAAACGACACCACGGTCTTTAAGGCCTTATGTTGCCCTTTGTTCAGATTCACCTCAATCATCTGCTCATAATCTTCTATGGCAAATTTATGGGTAACAAGATTTTCAGCCCTAATCTTACCTTGCTGCATCAAATCCAACGCAATTTCAAAGACGTGCTGTTTTTTGCCATTTAACTCGCTATAACCATAGCCATACACCCCTTTTATTGTCTGAAGCTTCAGCCACAACGGCGTCAGGTCAAGCTTCACATCTCCACCAATTCCCACAATACTGAGTGTCCCCATGCCTGCAAGCAGCCGCATGCTCAAATTCAATGTCGATTTGGCGGCCACGGTATCAAAAATTCTGTCAAACCCACCCATGGCTATCTCCATGCCGATCATGGGCTTATAAACTTTGGCACCGGTAATCCGTGTGGTTTGCTTGAACGCTTCTTTAAATGGGATCATCTCATCTGCGCCTCTTTTTTTTGCCAGATCAGCCGCAAATGATGACGGTTCAATCACTGAAATGCTGCATCCAGGCACCAGCGCCCGAACAGACTGAATGACCAGATTCCCGATAACACCCGCGCCGATCACCAGAATTTTTTCATTCTCCTCCGGCATGTTGTCCAGCACGGCCTGTAATGCCACGGAAACCGGTTCGGTCATGACGGCTGTCTCAGGGGGCATACCGTCAGGGATTTTAAACAGCTGGCTTTTGTGGGCCACCATCAATGGGGCAAATCCTCCGTTTATGTCCTTATTGATACCGGAAAACATGCCCGGCGAAAGATTCCCTTCGGCAAAATTTTCACAACTCGCTTTACCAGCCTGGCAACTGGGACAGACAGGATTTATGCCGCGCGCTTCACATCCCAGCCCGGGGTTAAGCGTCACCATGTCACCGGCTTTAAAATTTTCAACCCCTGTCCCGGTTTCAACGATTTCACCGACAACTTCATGTCCCGTCACACAGGGGAAAGAGGTAAACGGGGATGCGCTTGGGGAATCATGCAGAAGAATTAGATTCATGTCACTTCCGCAAAAACCACAATAAATTGTTTTGATTTTTACCCAGTCCTTTGGCGGCAGTGTTGGTTCTGGAATATCGACAAGGCTGATTGTTTTGACACGGCCTTTATAAAACACCTTGTTGCCGAAAAATGTTCGGAGTGTTTTGGCAGCGACGAATTGGGGAACATTGACATTAAACTGTAGCGCTTTCATGAGCCCTCCTTATGGCATTATTTCAAAAAATAAAATTAAGGCTTATTAATTATGATAGTCCCGTAAAAAGTCAAATTTAGACGGCAAAGTATAAAAGTTCACCATTCTTACAAATTGGCAAGGCGCGCAAATCCTGAGTAATGATTTGTACTTCGCGTACCATGAAGCAGCGAAGGATACAGCGCAACACGGAATTTGGGCTTTTTACGAAGCCGTCAATTGTGCCGGAGTTGAGACAGAAAACGTTCGAAAGAAATGAGCTGATATCCAATGAAAGCAATATATGAATAACAGTTCATATTGTCAATAAAAATTATCAACTATTAAATTCAAGTAGTTATTTATATCACATGAATATTTTGTCATTTTATTTATTATTGACATGTATTCACATGATTATTATATTGAGGTTCAAAAGGAGCAACCATGACACCATTACGAACCCCAAAACAGCAGCGCAGCGTCGCGACCAGGGACCGTATTATGAAGGCGGCATTTGCTTTATTCGCCCAAAAAGGAATTCACGGGACCAACTCAAAAGAGATTGTTGAAAAAGCCGGTGTGTCCATCGGCAGCTTTTATTCCTATTTTAAAAATAAAAAGAGCCTGCTTCTGGAAATGCTGGAAGATTACCTGGACCGGCATTTTCTGGCCATCTGGAAACCGATCGAAAATATAACGGTCAATGAAATGGGACGCGATGACATTAAGCTGCTTATTGAAAGTGTGTTTGCAGCTTACGGCATTTCACCGGAGTTTCACCGCCAGACCCATGCATTGCGGTATTCAGACCCGGACATCAACCGGGTGTATGAGCATGAACGAAACCGGGAAGTGACCCAGATGCGATATTTGCTTGAGAACAACAAAGACCGAATGCGGGTTTCAGACCAGGAGGCGGCGGCCATTGTGATTCACAATGCGGTTGAAAGCGTTGCCCATACCGTCAAATTTATCGGGGCAAAAATTGACGACCATCGGCTGATGAATGAACTGGCGGATATGATTTATAATTTTCTGCTGCATGGCAGCCAGAAGGAATAAAGATCGAAAAAATAAAACATCTGATACGGCTCGCGGGTAATCGGATCCACAGACAAAGGATCAAAGCTTGAATTATGAATTAAATCGTTCAAAAAGTTTTTGGGCTTGTCTATTCCTATTCATCTCTTTTTTAAATGCCTTCACACTGTGACTTACTGCTGAGCTGGTCATATTAAAACGATCCCCGATTTCCGTATTTGTCTCCAATCCATTATTCCATAACAAATAAACAATTAAGTCACGATTCATCTTATCAATACCTCTCAACCGTTTTGAGTGAATATATCTATTCAAATCGATCTGAAGCACTTTCGCTACTTTACTGATTAATTCTTCCGGTTGTATTTTTTTATCCTTTGCCTTAGCCAGTTTCCGTTGCTGAGGCAAATCCTTAAACGGCATATCCGGTAAAAACCGCTTGTTGATGTCATTTACAAATTCTTTTGTACCAAAAATCAACCCATGCCGAAAATTTTCCAGCAGTCGGTCCTCTTCACCGGCATATTTCTGAACTTTTATTCGATATTGTCGGTGTTTTTCAGGCGCTTTAAAGTATGAAAGAATTCGTTGTGTAGACAACCAGGCCGGACGTTTCCGGCCATATGCATATACCGGATAACTGCTCCATCTATAATCGATTAGTCGCCTGACAATACCTGCGCGTAGCGGGTTGCGATGAATGTAACACGACAGCTGCATCATATATGCATCATCTTGAACAAGGATACTTTTATAGCGCCCTTGAAACAGGTGCCCGCTTCTGGCATTTTGATTATTAAATCGACGGGTATATGTGGTGCCAAACCACTGCATGGCTTTTTTCAAATTTGCCCGAAGGGTTCGGGCCAGAAGATGATAATGGTTGGGCATCAGTACATATGCATAGATCTCAATGTCGAACCGCTCCGACATCTCAGAAAGAGTTTCCAAAAACAGACGCCGGTCATCATCCGTAAAATAAATATCCTGCCCGTTATTGCCACGAGACATTAGATGATAAAATGCGCCTTCATATTCGATCCGCCATGCTCTGCCCATAATAATTATTTATATTGCCACGCAAGATTTGTCAATATTTAATTCATAATTCAAGCTTTGACACCATTTTTTCAAATTCATTATCAAAATATGAATCATCAGAAATATCTTCAGTAACTGCTTTTTTACTTGGAGCGGTTTGAGACGTATCTCCTCTCTCTGTTTGGCAACTCCAACAACTTTCAAAA
>JAGGYV010000110.1 GCA_021162325.1 Desulfobacteraceae bacterium
ATTACAGGTCGGTCCGAAAGTTTTGGGTTAAAAACCCGCTCGCAGGATACATAGAAGTTGTTGCAGTCGACCAGTGCGAACATGGATTTCATGGGATGTGTTCCTATTCTTCGACTTCAATGGAGTTAACTTAAAGGCGTTGGTCATTTTTATGAAGAATGTCGAATATCGAACAAGGAATTTTGAACCGCAGGGTCAAGTCCTGATTTAAAGTTGTTACTTTTATCACAATAATTAATATCCGTATCTGCGTTTGTCTGCGTGGGTCTGCGGCTAATTATTTTTTGATGTTTGTTTTTTCCCATCGGCGGATTACGCTCCGCTAATCCGCCCTACGAGAAAATACATCGAAATTCGATATTCCCTGTTCGTTATTCTGCGGTTGATTTTAAAAAAATATCAAGCTAAAGATATTTTTTTTACTTTATACCTCCAGCCTTCAACCTATCCACCTAATTTAAAGCGAGTGGACAACATGGACCACCACCCCCCAGATTTCACAGTCCATGCCATCGGTGAGTTCGATTGCATTATACGCTTTGTTTTCAGGCATAAGCACTGCCAGGCCGTTGATTTTTCGGAAACGTTTTACGGTGAGTTCACCGTTGACTACGGCAATGACCACTTTTTTGTCAGCCGGTTCCAGGGAACGATCCACGATCAGAATATCATTGGGAAAAATGCCGGCATTGATCATGGACTCGCCGGTTGCCCGGACAAAAAAGGTGGCGGCCGGATGTTTGATCAGGTGTTTGTTTAGATCGAGCTGACCCTCGATATAATCTTCTGCCGGGGAAGGGAATCCTGCCGCCACCGGCGCCATGAACAGCGGGCAGGTCAGTTTTGTGGACAAATCCGGGCGGTAAATTTTTGCCGTTTTGTTTGTCATGTTTCTCTTTCTGTTGTTTCCGACAATAAACAATCAGGTAAACGGATTGGTTTGTTTTTCCGCTGCAACCGTTGAAGAGGGTGAGGGGCCGTAATCATGTCCGGGCCATACCCTGGTGTCTCCCGGCAGTGTATAGATTAAGCCTCCGATTGAACCGGCTGGTAGGAACACATGGGCTCTTCCGCCAGATAATCGCCGGTGGCCTCATACGCCCGGGCCCGGCATCCGCCACAAACCGCTTTGTATTCGCAGGCACCGCATTTGCCTTTCAGATTTTTGTAGTTCCGGAGATTGACAAATATTTCAGACGTTTTCCAGATGTCTGCAAATGACTGTTGGGTTAGATCTCCGCAATTAAGGTCGAGGAATCCGCATGGCTGAACAATACCGGTATGAGAAATAAAACAGAATCCGGTGCCGCCCAGACAGCCGCGGGTGACCGCATCCATGCCGTGTGTTTTAAATGTAACGGATTCTCCATCTTTTTTGGCGCGTTGCCGTAAGATTCGATAATAATGGGGGGCACAAGTGGCTTTCAGCTGCAGGCTGGTTTTGTCTTTCTGGTCATAAAACCAGTTTAAGGTGGTTTCATATTCATCTGCCGAGATTTCCTGATCAATGATATATTTTCCGCGACCGGTGGGCACCAACAGGAATATGTGCAAAGCAACGGCACCTAAATTTTCCGCCAGTTTTAAGATTTCCGGGATCTGGTCGTAATTGAGCTTGGAGATGGTGGTGTTGACCTGAAATTCGATGCCGGCCTTTTTGGCTGCCCGTATACCGCGCATGGCACCTTCATAAGCACCCACAACGCCCCGGAAGCTGTCATGGCGGTCTTTTGTGGCCCCGTCTAAACTGATGCTGATACGCTGGATGCCGGTTTCAACCATTTGTTTTGCATTCTCGTCCGTAACAAGGGTTCCGTTTGGGGCCATCACCATGCGCAGCCCTTTATCTGTTCCATATTGGGCGATTTCAAATATGTCTGGTCGCAGCAAGGGCTCGCCGCCGGTGAGTATGATAATGGGCTGTCCGACTTCGGCAATCTGGTCCAGAAGGCGGAAAGATGCCTGCGTATCAAGTTCGCCGCTGTAATGTTCCATGGTTGCCGATGCCCGGCAGTGAGCACAATTTAAATTACAATTGCGCGTGGTCTCCCAGGCAACCAGACGTAATGTTGAATTTTTAGATTCATCGGTAGATGTGTGCGGATGACCGCCCGGGTGTCCTCCCGGATGTGCTGATTTTGGTGAAGTCAATGTTGGTCTGCTCCTGTTTATATATTCAGGTTTCTCGGTTAAAGGCTGGAGTATGCAACAGCGAATGCGGCACAAGAATCAAATGATCTATGATTATTTTGGCGACAGTGATTGCAAGTGATTTGTTCCTAAAAGCCTTCTGTCTTCAGTCTATTTACCTGAGTTTTTATTTAATGCTTTTGCCGCGTCCATGGCAAAATACGTCATAATAATATCCGCGCCGGCCCGTTTAATGGATAGCAATGTTTCCATCATGACTTTTTGACCGTCGATCCATCCCATTTTTTCTGCCGCTTTGATCATTGAATATTCTCCGCTGACATTATAAGCTGCCAGCGGCAGATCAATTTCATCACGAATTCGGGAAATAATATCCAGATAGGGGAGGGCCGGCTTGACCATAATGATGTCAGCCCCTTCCTCCACGTCCATGGTAACCTCCCGGATGGCCTCCAGGCTGTTGGCCGGGTCCATCTGGTAGGTCCGTCTGTCTCCGAATTGGGGTGCTGAGTGGGCTGCTTCCCGAAATGGTCCGTAATATGCCGAGCAGTATTTGGCGGAATAGGACATAATGGGCGTGTTCTCGAACTGGTTGTCATCTAAGGCTTCACGGAGAGCACCAACGCGGCCATCCATCATGTCCGACGGGGCGACCATATCCGCTCCGGCCTTGGCGTGGGAAACCGCCGTTCGCGCCAGAAGGTCAAGGGTCGCGTCGTTTTCGATAATGCCTTTTTCAACGATGCCGCAGTGGCCATGATCCGTATACTGGCATAGGCAGACATCCGTGATGACGGTCATCTCAGGCACTTTATTTTTAATGGTGCGGACGGCCCGCTGAACAATACCGTCTTTGGCATAGGCACCAGTTCCTAAGGGATCTTTTTTTTCGGGCAGCCCAAAAAGCATGATCGCGGGAATACCCAGAGCGTGAACCTCTTTAACCGTATTGATCAGGTTGTCTACGGACAGATGAAACTGCCCGGGCATGGAAGGGATCGGGCTTTTAATATTTTTTCCATTAATGGCAAACAGAGGGAGAACCAGATCATCCACGGAAAGGTTGGTTTCTCGAACCATGCGCCGGAACGCAGTATTTTGTCTCAGTCGTCTTGCTCGGTAATCCGGAAAAAGCATTTTTTATCCTTATAAAATCATTGTTGACGGCAAAGTACAAAAGCTTAAGTCCAAGGCGCGCAAATCCTGAGCAATGATTCGTACTTTTTGTACTATGAAGCTGCGAAGGATGCAGCGCAACGCAGGAATTAAGCTTTTTACGAAGCCGTCAAATTTTGTCGCCCGATATTTCCTCATCCGTCAGATAACACGCCGGATCAGGCGCCCAGATATCCCCGGTGGTCGCTTCGGCCCGGACTCTGAAGTTTCCGCCGCAGACGCTTAACCATCGGCAGTCGGCACATCGGCCGGTGACATAATCTTTTTTATTTTTTAATTTTTTCATCAGCGGTTCTGAAAGATCGGTCCAGATTTCTGAAAAAGGCCGCTGCCTGACGTTGCCGAAACTGTGGTGCCGCCAGAACTGGTCTGCGTAAACTTCACCATCCCAGCTGATGCAGCCGATTCCCCGGCCGGAATTATTGCCTTCGTTCATTTTCAGCAATTCCATTACTTCCGCTGCCCGCTGGGGGTCCTCCTTTAGCAGGCGCAGATAGATATATGGGCCATCCGCGTGGTTGTCGACAGTTAAGACCTCTTTTTCCTTTCCCATGTCATGCAGTCGCTTGGTGCGGTCGATGATGAGATCAACCGCTTTTCGGCTTCCTTCCAGCGAGAGGTCCTCTTTTACCAGTTCCGATCCCCGGCCGGCATAAACCAGGTGATAAAAACAGATTCTCGGAATCTCCCGTTCTTCCAGAATGTCAAATAGGGCCGGAATTTTATCCACATTAAACCGGTTGATGGTAAACCGGAGTCCCACTTTAATGCCGGCTTCCTGGCAGTTCTTGATACCTTCCAGCGCCGCGTCATAAGCACCATCCACGCCTCTGAATTTGTCATTGATTTCCTTTGTGCCGTCAAGGCTGATCCCGACGTAGGACAGACCGATTTTTTTCAGGGTACGGGCGGTGTCCCGATCAATTAATGTGCCATTGGTGGAGATGACCGCGCGCATTCCCTTTTGAACAGCATACTCCGCAAGTTCCGGCAGATCTTTCCGCATCAGGGGTTCGCCGCCGGAAAAAAGAAGTACCGGTACACCCATGGCGGAGAGATCGTCGATGACTTGTTTCCCTTCTTCGGTGGTTAGTTCATTATCCTGAAGGGTGGCTTTTGCATGGGCATAGCAGTGAACACATTTTAAGTTGCATTGCTGGGTAATATTCCAGACAACCACCGGGTTTTTGTCGATGGAGAACTGAAGGAGGTGAGACGGGAGGTCTTTTGACTGCCGATTGTAACGAAGTGCATCCGAAGGTTCAACAGTGCCGCAGTATAGTTTGGATATTCCGATCATATGACTTTATGGTTACTCCAATTTTAGTTGTTAGTTTTGAGATCCGGTTGACTTAATGAATACATTTCCTGAATATCGCTTTTTTTGAATTCTGTTTTAATGATATGATTTAAAAAATTCTCCGGATTAGTCAGAGCATTTTTAGACAGGAAAAAACGGTTGCGTTGGGTTTTTTCTTTGATCAGTTTAAAACCAAATTCAAAATCATCGGATATTTTTTCATAAACATTTTTGATATCCACCGTGCCAGTTGCCAGTTGTTCCAGAATGGCATCAACGGCATCTTCTTCCAGTACGATGTTAATATCATGTTTGCTGTAAAAGTCTAATTCAATTTTCTTTATTTTATCATAAAAGAATTTGATTTTTTTAACGGCATTTCCGATTTCCGTCACATGATCACAGTAATAGTCCGAAATTTTATCGATACGATAAGTGGACAACGGCAGCTCATGCTGATGGGTTATAATGCCGCGATTATTATTCAGATATTTAATAATCGTCTGTTTATTTTCAAGCGCGATTGCGTTAAAGGTTTCAAGACGTTGGTCGTCGTTTTCCCGGGTAAGCCATGTGTTTAAATTGTGTTCCGGATTATCAATAACCGATACGGTGACCGGAAAGCGTTTTATGTTTGTGGACGGCAGCTTTGTTTCAAAGGGGATTAATACCTGCTCAATGACACTGACCAGGCCCCTGGCGCCTGTGTTTTCGGTATACGCTTTTTGGGCCAGCAGTTTTAGCGCATCGTTTGAAAACTTGATGTCAATGCCGTATGTTACAAAATCAAGTTTTTTATTAAGAAGAACCGGATTGTTCGGGGTCTGCAGGATTTTCAGAAGGTCTTCTTCTTTAAGTCGTTCAAAAACAGCTTTTACCGGAAGACGGCCCACAAATTCCGATTCAAACCCGTAACTGATTAAATCTTCCGCCTTTACCTGCTTGATCAGGTCTGATTGAGATGTTTTTGAACGAGAACCAAAACCGATTCCCTGTGTCGTGGTCCTTTTTTTAATAATATCGTCTAAGCCACCAAATGCACCACTCATAATGAACAAAATGTTTTTTGTGCAAATTGAGCGTTTTTCCCGTTTGCCGGTTTTTCGGAATTGTTCCACTTCCTGGATCATTGAAATGGGGTCATGGGGTACTTTCAGCTCAATATCAGTCTCTTCCATGGGTTTGAGCAGGGCTCGCTGAACACCGGTTCTGGATACATCGGCACCGATCAGGTTGTTGCTGGAAGCTATTTTGTCGATTTCGTCAATATATATAATACCGCATTCGGCCAAGTCGATATCATTATCACTTTCCCGGACCAGATCCCGCACCAGATCTTCCACGTCACCACCCACATAACCGGTTTCACTGAATTTTGTTGCATCCCCCTTTACAAAAGGCACGCCTAATTTATTAGCAATCAGTTTGATGATATACGTTTTACCGACACCGGTAGGCCCCAGCATAAGGATATTGTTTTTTATTCCACCGGAAATGTTCAGGTCATCCCCTTCAGTCGATTTTTGATATTTAATACGGTTAAAATGAGTACATACCTTGGTGGACAAAACCTGTTTGGCCAGATTTTGTTTGATGACATACTGGTCCAGATAAGCAATCAGCTCTTCCGGTTTTAAGTCAAAATTAAGGGTATTGGTTTTTTTATGAGAAAAATCATCGGTTTCTGAAGGATCTGCCATCGGTATAACAATGGGGGTGATCATTTTTACCTGATCCCCATATTTTTTATTCAGAAATTCGCCAATTTCTTTTTCGATTTCTTTTGGATTGGGTATTTTTTCATTGTCTGTTTTCATCATAATTCAAATTATAATCATACCCTTGTTATAATTCAAGTGCTGGATTGAAAATTTAATTTGCATATTCTTATTTAAAAAAATAAATATTATTTTAAAAAAATAAATATATAGACAATAAACTGACTTTGTAGTATTTAAAAATTAAACAGCATCGATAATTATAAATCCACTCATCCATATTTTTAATTTCTTTTTTAATATTTGAAATCTCTTTTCTTATTTGTATCTTCAACCTCAATCAGTCTCTTCAAACGCAACCGGTATCTTCAAACGTAATCATGCTGGACAAACCCTTAAACTTTTAAAAGTAAGGAGGCGATTATGAGCGGCAGTGTTTACAAATTTATTGAAATGGTAGGAACCAGTGCAACATCCTGGGAGGATGCAGCAAAAACAGCTGTGGAAACAGCAGCCCAATCATTAAGAGATACCAGGGTCGCTGAAGTTAAAGATCTGGACATGAAAATTGAGGATGGCAAGGTGGTATTGTATCGCGCGACCGTTAAAGTGTCATTTAAGTATCAGACGTAGAAATTATCAGGGTTACTGTAAAAAGTTACACATTTTTAGTTGGTTGTATTTAAAGGGGGAGTGCCGTTATCGGTCGCTCCCTTTTTTAGTCCTGAAATGTTTCTTTCATGAACAGGGTGCAGATAAACGCTGCAATGGCCGAAAACAGCAAAATAAGCAGAAGTGTTGCGTAGCCTTTGTATTAATAGAGTTTATAGAAGTTTTATACCCCGTTAAACAAAAAAACGGTTCGACGCATGAAATGCGCCAACCGTTTTTTTTGATGGTGCCGAGGGACAGAATCGAACTGCCGACACGGGGATTTTCAGTCACCTGCTCTACCGACTGAGCTACCTCGGCATGAAAAGTATTTGTTGTATTATGAAAAACAGGTAGACCTGTCAAGGGTTTTTTAACACATATCACCAAATAGATGCTGAATTAATGTGCAGGCTGCAATAGATGCGGTTTCCGCACGTAAAATTCTGGGGCCCAGAGAAACAATAATAAATCCGTTAGATTTGGCTAACGCTATCTCTTTGTTGGAAAAACCACCTTCAGGGCCGAGAAGGATGAAAACGTTTGATGGGACTTGATTCAAAGGGAGCATTGTTTTGGCCAATGAAACGGTTTCGTTTTCATAAAAAATAATTTTTAAATCAGAGCCACTGGTTTTTTCAACCGCCTGGTGAAAAAGAACGGGGGGCAAAATTTCAGGCACCCGGGTTCTTCGGCATTGTTTCACGGCTTCTTTTGCGATCATCTCCCATCGTTTGGATTTCAAAGTTATTCGCTTACCGTCAGGTTGCGGGACAGAGTATTCACTGGTTACCGGTAACCATTTGGCAATACCAATCTCCGTCAGGTGACGGATCAGCATATCCATTTTTTTATCTTTTAAATACCCCTGGCCGACCGTTATTTGCAAAGAGGATTCGGTAGCGGGTGAATATTTTTTGATAA
The DNA here is from genome assembly GCA_021162325.1 of Desulfobacteraceae bacterium. GTDB lineage: Bacteria > Desulfobacterota > Desulfobacteria > Desulfobacterales > Desulfosalsimonadaceae > SURF-3. Next base: position 7,921 of record JAGGYV010000110.1, read on the forward strand.
TTGAAACGGTTACTGTATCTTTTGATGAAGCGGTTATTTCAGCTTCATATTCCATGCCGGAGCCGTCAATAAGTAGAATATGGTCCTTATGTTTTAGTCGGAAAACCTTTGCGATATGATGGGCTTCCTGGCCGGTAATGACCGGAGAGTTCTTAATAATTTCAGAATGCTTAATAAAAAATCGTTTCATTGTCATATTTTAAAGTATCATGCAAAGCTTTTTACGGGTTTGTCAAATTTAAAGTGTAATATATTAAATGATGATTTTGTAAATTAGAATTGATCATTCCAATTGATAAATTTTCAAATAACCCATTCATAAACATTTGAAATGGGGGACACGTTATTTTTTGATATAGTGGTGATTCGTCACCATGAAAAGCTTTTTAATAGTATTCAAAAGCCCTGTGTTTTCAGGCATTGCAATGGTTTGCAGAAGAGTAATTTCCTTGACACTAAATGGCCCTTTATGGTAATTAAGTGTCTTCAAATTTGATTTATTTAAAAAATCAGTAATCATTCATTTGAGCTTGGACCAGGGGGAGTATAATGACTGAAAACCATGAAAACGGTCGTGGCAGTGAAAAACAAGTACCGACTGAAGCTGAGAATGCGCGTTTTGAAAATGACCCGGAAATTATTGAACTCTCAGATATCGCCATTGGCATCACCCCTGAAGATGATGCGATCGTGGAACTGACGGAAGAACTGATCGGCGAAGCATTTATCGGATTTGCCGGTGCGGTCAGTGACGTTATTCATGACGATGAAAGACGGCTTGACCTTTCTGAAGCCTTTTCGGGTATTGACGCATCTACTGATGATATGTATGACAATACTGTTTCTGAAAGCTCTGTACCGGATGATATTTCCGGTGCTGACGACATGGAGGACGACAATCTTGAAGAGGATATCAACCAGGAGCTTGATAATTATTTCGGAACTGAGGATGCCCCTGTCGCTGAAGAGACAATCTTAATTGATCCGTCTGGCCCGATGGATGAAACGATGGATGAAACCGAAGAACAGTCCGGAACTCAGACGATTGATGAAAAAATGCTTCAAATGGATGAGGTACGTATTTCTCCCAGGCAGTTAGATGATGCCATTGAGCGAATCATCAGAAAAATGTTTGCTGAAAAAATTAACAGAATACTCGATGACGTAATTGAAAGAACCGTATCCGAAGAAATCAGCCAGTTAAAGGATTATTTGCTCGGAATTTCCGGAAAAAAGTAACGAACAAACCTGTTTTATCAGGTTATATTTAAAGCAATGAAGTCATTAACGGGGGGTTGATCTTAATCCCCTTTTTATTTAATATCGAGGACTTCGTAAAAAGTCCAACTTCTGCGTTGCGCTACATCCTTCGTTTTTATAGTATGATAAATACGAATCATCACTCAGGATTTGCGCGCCTTGCCAGATTTTATAAGTTTGGTGGAACTTTTTTCTTTGCCTCGAAGTGTAGCTATCAACCGATCAAATTTTACAGGAAAAAAGAATGGATTCGACGTTAAGTAAAGGGTATGAGCCGCATGAGGTTGAAGAGAAATGGTATACATACTGGGAAACCAATGGCCTGTTTGCGGCATCTGAGAATGGAGACGGTCAAAGCTATTCCATAGTGATCCCTCCGCCGAATGTCACCGGTGTTTTACATATGGGGCATGCTCTTAATATTACATTGCAGGATATTTTGTGCCGATATCGTAGATTGTGTGGTGACAATGTGTTGTGGATGCCGGGAACCGATCATGCGGGTATCGCCACTCAGAATGTTGTTGAAAGGGATTTAACCGCTCAAGGAATTGACCGGCATCAACTGGGTCGGGAAAAATTTATAGAAAGAGTCTGGGAATGGCGCAAGGAAAAAGGCGGTGCCATTATTAACCAGTTAAAAAAGCTCGGCGCCTCATGTGACTGGCAGCGCGAACGATTTACAATGGATGAAGGTCTGTCTAAGGCGGTTAAAAAGGTTTTTGTTCAGCTCTATGAGGAAGGATTAATTTACAGGGGCAATTATATTATTAACTGGTGTCCGCGATGCATGACTGCCTTGGCGGATCTGGAAGTTGAACATGAGGAACATGACGGGCATCTCTACCATATTCATTACCCCGTTGTTGACGGTGAGAAGGGCCCGGTGGTTGCTACCACCCGGCCGGAGACCATGCTCGGGGATACTGCGGTGGCGGTACATCCGGAAGATAGCCGGTATGAATACTTGATCGGTAAAGAAGTGGAACTGCCGCTGACCGGAAGACGTATTCCGGTTATTTTTGATAAATATGTAGAAATGGAATTCGGCACCGGTGCCTTAAAGATAACACCGGCCCATGATTCCAATGATTTTGAAGTGGGCCGCATTCATGATCTTCCGAGTATCAAGGTCATTGGTGATGATGGGTCAATGACCGCTGAAGCCGGTAAATATGAAGGACTTGACCGGTTTGACTGTCGGAAAGCTGTTTTAAGGGATCTTGAAGCACTCGGCCTTCTTGTCAAAGTGGCGCCGCATAATCATAGTGTTGGGCATTGTTACCGCTGTAAAACGGTCGTTGAGCCGAATCTTTCAAAACAGTGGTTTGTAAAAGCCGCCCCCCTTGCTGAAAAAGCATTGGCTGCTGTTAAAAACGGTCGTACAAAAATAGTACCTGAAAAATGGGAAAATGATTATTCGATCTGGCTGAACAATATCAGGGACTGGTGTATATCAAGACAGATATGGTGGGGACACCAGATTCCGGTTTGGACGTGCAGCAAATGCAATGAAATAATCGTTGCCGAGCAAACACCGGATCATTGCCCGGCATGTCAAAATTCCGATCTTGTTCAGGACACGGATGTACTTGATACCTGGTTTAGTTCAGCGCTCTGGCCGTTTTCGACCATGGGATGGCCGGATGAAACTCAGTTGTTGAAATCATTTTATCCCACATCGGTTCTGGTGACCGGATTTGATATTCTTTTTTTCTGGGTGGCCCGAATGATGATGATGGGGCTTCATTTTATGGATGATGTGCCGTTTAATGATGTCTATATTCATGCCCTGGTACGGGATGAAAAAGGCAAGAAGATGAGTAAATCCACGGGTAATGTCATCGATCCCCTCACAATTATCGATAAATTTGGTACGGATTCTCTTCGGTTTACCCTGACGGCATTTGCCGCCCAGGGAAGGGACATTAAGTTGTCTGAAAAGCGGATTGAAGGGTATCGTAATTTTATTAATAAATTATGGAATGCTGCACGGTTTTCATTTATGCATATCAAGGATGATTATGCATCAGACGATTTTACTGAACTTTCTCTGCCGGATCGATGGATTCTGGATCGCTTGAAAACCGTATCAAAAAATTTGGCTGATGCATTAGATACCTATCGTTTTAATGATGCGGCCAATGAGCTGTACCAGTTTGTATGGCATGAATTTTGTGACTGGTACCTGGAGTTTATCAAGCCGGCGCTTTACGGCAACAAAGGTGAGATTGAAGAAAAATCATCCAAAAAAGTCCTGTGGCGCGTTCTTCATGACACGCTGATTCTGCTTCACCCGATCACCCCGTTTGTCACCGAGGAGATTTGGCATATATTGCCGGGAACCGACGGGTCGATAATGAAAGCGACGTTTCCTACAGATGAAAAGGCGTCTAAGGCGATTGCCTATGATCCGGATGCGGTTACCGAAATGAACCTGATTATGGCCATGATAAACGGCATTCGTAATATCCGGGGGGAGATGAATATATCCCCGTCTCAGTCCCTGAAGGTTCTTGTTCAGACTTCTGATGAGGAAACAAGTCGTTTGCTGGAGCAGAACCAGGAGTTTATTATCAATCTGGCAAGGCTTAACGGATTTGCCGTTGAGTCTATGGGCGAAAAACCAAAAGGCACCGCAACAGCCATTGTTGACCAGGCTTTAATCTCCGTATACCTGGAAGGTATTATCGATTTTGGAAAAGAAGTTACGCGCCTTGAAAAAGAAATTTTAAAAATCGACACGGAAATTGATAAATTAAACAAGAAATTAAATAATCCGGGATTTGTTAATAAAGCCCCGGAAGCGGTTGTGGATAAAGTCAAAGGTCTGCATCTGGAATATGTTGAAAAAAAGGATAAATTGACTGCCAATCTTGATAAAATTCAATCCATCCAGTCAGCGTAGGGTATATGAAACCATTTGATAGTCGTTTAAATTTCGGTCATACGAATCATCTGATTGATCTTGCCATTGCCGAAGATATCGGATCCGGGGATATTACCACCAATCACCTGCCGGATCCGTTAGCAAAGGGCAGGGGAGAGGTTGTTGTCAAAGAACCGATCGTGCTTGCCGGTCTGGAAATCGCAAAAAGAACGTTTGAAAAATTTGAACCGGATGTTGATTTTTTGTCAAATTTTAAGGACGGTGATACCGTTGGGGCAGGTGGCGTGATTGCTGAAATCTCCGGTTTGATGCGGACGCTTTTGACTGGCGAACGGACAGCGCTGAATTTTCTCCAGCGATTATCCGGAATTGCGACAAATGTCAGAAGTTATGTTGAAGAATTAAAAAATGAAAAGATCCGGCTGGTGGATACCCGAAAGACCGTCCCCGGTTGGCGGGTTCTGGATAAATACGCGGTCCGTGTTGGTGGTGCGCACAACCACCGGATGGGGTTGTATGACGGCGTTCTTATCAAAGATAACCATATCGAGGCATTTGGCGGTATTCAGAACGCGGTTGACCAAATCCGAAAGCAAGTTTCCCACCTGATAAAAATCGAAATTGAAACATCTGATTTAGATGAAGTGAACCAGGCGATAGAAGCTGGTGCTGATGTCATTATGTTGGATAATATGGACCTTGCGCAAATTAAGTCTGCGGTTGATGTAATAAACGGCCGGGCTGTTGTGGAGGTTTCCGGCCGTGTCAGCAAATCAGATTTGCAGCGTCTGGCAAAAACCGGTGTTGATATTGTTTCTGTTGGAGCGCTTATTCATGGTGCTGTTTTTGTTGATATCAGTATGCGCATTAAGTCCTATTAGTCCTGCATACATAAATAGTGCCTGACCGAAAACCTTTAAATTCTGCTTGTCATTACGCGGAGTGAGGAACGAACGACAAAGTAATCCCCTGTCGATAAGGAGATTGCTTCGGTCGTACCTCTCTCGCAATGACAGAAAAAATGCAATTTTGAGACTTTCCGTTAAACCACTAAATAAATGATCCCGATTCGAGATACAATTCCATCAAAGAATTATCCGATAGTTAACACCACCCTGATCGGCATTAATATCGTTGTTTTTTTTATTCAAATGTCTCAGGGAATTGAATTAGAGCGGTTTATCTACACATATGGTCTGGTTCCGGCACGTTTTTCCATGCCATATATTTCTTCACATTTTACATTCACTCAGCAGCTTTTTTCCCTGATATCATTCATGTTTCTTCATGGCGGCTTCATGCATCTTGTGGGGAATCTGTGGACGTTATATATTTTTGGCGATAATGTTGAGGATCGCCTTGGCTCATTTTATTATCTGGTTTTCTATCTTCTTTGCGGGCTCGTGTCCGGTCTTTTTCATTTGTTTTTAAATTTCCATTCCACCATTCCGACCATCGGAGCCAGCGGTGCGATTGCAGGAGTGATGGGTGCCTATTTTATTCTTTACCCCCATTCAAAAATTTTAACCCTGATTCCGATTATATTCATTCCGTGGTTTGTAGAGATTCCGGCAGTCTTTTATCTGGGATTCTGGTTTATCATCCAGGTGTTTAATGCCGTTTTTTCCAGTGCAATGGCCAGTGGCATTGCATGGTGGGCCCATATCGGTGGATTTATTTTTGGTATTGTGTGTTTGAAACTTTTTAATGTATTGCCTCCAACTAGTTTTGCCGGGCGTTTAAAATCTGCTTCATTAAAAAAGAAAACAACGCCTCGATTTCAGTTTATCAAAGGGTCTAATCTGAAACAAAATCAGGCCTTATATGAAGAAATTCATATAACGCCCTATGAGGCGGCTGCCGGTACAAAAAAGACGATCAATATTGCCTGGGGATTTCATAACCGGTTTTTTAATGTGTCGATTCCGCCGGGGGCAAGAGATAAGATGGTTCTTAGATTAAAGGGGATCGGAAAAGTGATGGAAGACGGTCAGCCAGGAGATTTATTGTTAAAAATCAGGATTCAGCAACCCTGGTAGAAAATTAGAGATTAGTTTCTTATCTCTAATTTTTGTGTTTTTTTGGCAAACAATTTTAAAAATTCAAAAAGTGTGAAGTGACTAAAGTGAACTAAAGTGCCTAAAGTTTAGGACTGCGCGAAACGCGCGATCATTTTTATCATAAAAATTGAAAATGCCGAAGGCATTAACCATAACTTTAGCTCACTTCAAACTTTAGTTCACTTTTAACTTTTCCGGTTTATCCGGGTTAAGGGAGTAAAAGTGAGGTCCTGTTCCGCCCGCCTTCTTTTGCCATATACATGGCTTTGTCAGCCCGACGGACAAAATCAGTTGCCAGTTCGCCGGGCAGATATTCCGTTACACCAATACTGACGGACAGGTCTTTTTTATCATCTTCAATAAACAGTTCGTGCTTAACGACTTTATTGATACGCTCTGAAACCGCCATTGCTGAATCACAGGTCGTTTCAGGCAAAATAACCGTAAATTCTTCCCCGCCATACCGGTAGCCAGTATCCATTGTTCTCAGGCAGGACGTAATCAGTTTGGCAATTTGAAAAAGAACCTTATCGCCTTCAAGGTGACCATGGGTATCATTGTATTCTTTGAAGTGGTCCACATCGATCAGGAGGAGAGAGAGGGGGCGCTGATATCGGATAAATCGGCTGATTTCATTTTTTAGCTGAGAATAAAAATGCCTGGAATTATAAAGTCTTGTTAAATCATCCGTGATCGAAAGCTCCCGGAGCTTTTCAAGCATTTGGGTGCGTTCCTGAGTCAGGGTTCGTTCCCGTAATACCCTTTTTAAACGAAGCAGAAGTTCTTCAAATTTTACCGGTTTGAAAATAAAATCATCAGCCCCTTTATTGATTGCCTCTTCATAGGAATAATTGCCGGTATAACCGGTAATAACGATGATATCCGTATCGTAGTTTTCCTTGATGACTTTTGTCATTTCCAAACCATCCATACCGTTCATGATAATATCGGTAATTATTACATCCACTTGATAGGTTTTGAGAAATGACAAGGCTTTCTCCGCACTTTCAGCGGTATATGTCTTAAAATCCAGAATAGTCAGAAATTCCTGTATGGAATTTCTAATTGCATGGTCATCATCAACGATTAAAATTTTGGCGGTCATTTTTTTTAAAATGATTTTTGAAGGTTGGTAATTATATTACTGTTATTGACATGCTTTTTAAGTCTTGATAAAAATCACTGTTTTTATAAAGTTATTCAATTTAAATAATACAACTAAATTAAATAGCATAAAAAATTTAAATATGTCAAATTACTTTTGTTATAGTTCGTTTCGTCAAGCGGTCTGTATAAAAT
>JAGGYV010000368.1 GCA_021162325.1 Desulfobacteraceae bacterium
ACAAAACATCGGGCCCGTTTGCATGGGGTTGTGGATCGGATTATCGATGAATGCAATGATGATAAATGCAACTCCCATGTTGATTATGAACAGCTTCCGTCTAAAACAGCGGTGATTGAAATTTTGCATAAACTGCGGGCAGTGTTATTCCCGGGATATTTCAACAATGAAAAGCTTGATCCGGTCAATCTGCGGTATTATGTCGGACAAACAGCTGCTGAGCTGTTTGATATGCTGTCTGAACAAATTTCAAGAAGCATTCGTCATGATTGTTTTAAATTCAATCTGGAATGCACCGATTGCACGGAACGGGGATATGAAAACGCGCTGGCATTACTCGAATCCATCCCCGAACTTCAGCGCAAGCTGGCCATGGATATCCTGGCTGTTTCAGAGGGAGATCCGGCAGCGAAAAGCTATGATGAAATAATATTCAGTTACCCCGGTGTGTTTGCCGTTACCGTCTATCGAATTGCCCATCAGCTATATCATTTGGGGGTTCCTTTGCTTCCCCGAATGATGTCCGAGTATGTGCACGGGGAAACCGGGATTGATATTCATCCGGGGGCGGAAATTGATGAGCGGTTTGTCATTGATCACGGCACCGGCGTGGTGATTGGTGAAACTGCGGAAATCGGTAAAAATGTGAGGATTTATCAGGGGGTGACAATTGGCGCACTGTCCGTGCCCAAGGGTAAAATTGCAGAGATGAAAGGACAAAAACGTCATCCCACGATTGAAGATGAAGTGATTATTTATTCCGGTGCCACCATACTCGGTGGGGATACGGTGATTGGTGCGCATTCGGTGATCGGCGGAAATGTTTGGATCACGGAATCGGTCCCCGCAGATACCCAGGTGCTGATTGAGTCGCCCAGTCTGATTTACCGGAAAAAAGGAGGCGCATCATGAAAATTTTCAGCAACGTACAGCATACCATTGGTTCCGGATGTGTTGGACCGGTCGCTGATCGATGAAGTGGTAACCGTAACAAACGATGAAGCATTTGAAACAGCGCGGATGCTGGCAAGAAAAGAGGGGCTTCTGTGCGGTATTTCCTTCGGCGCGGTTGTGGCAGCCGCTTTGAAAATTGCTAAAGGGCCTGAGGCTGAAAATAAGAATATTGTGGTTATATTCATTTCAGCCCTGAAAGGGCGTGACATAATTTTTACCGAATCTGATTAATTTATTTCATTAACAGTATGTTACGCCCTTTCAGGGCTGAATCTATTTTTTACCTATTCCCGGGGCGTTGCCCCGGGCTGATATGTAATGCCCCTTCAGGGCTTTTTGTTTAACCAATAGATAAGAGAATCCCTCAATCAGGAGTTAATCAATTTTGATAAAATCAAAAATAATGGGTGCTCTTTTGGGCCTGTTGCTTGCCGGAATGACGGGGTGTGCGCTGATTTCTCCCACCGAGCCCTATGAAATATCTGATATGGAAATGCTTGGGGCAATATATCGCCCCCCCTCTCATCAAGCCGTTGTTATGCCGGATAAGCCGATTCTGCTGGAAGACGCAATCAAAATCGCCCTTCAAAACAATCCGGAACTGGCTGCGGTAAAGTATACCCGTGATGCTGCCTCAGCCAGGCATTCACAGGCCATTGGCCGGGTATTGCCGAAGATCAGCGCAATCGGCGGATACACGCAGTATATTGATGACCAGCGGCTTATCCCTCCCCGCTATAATGGGGAATTAGGAGTGTTCGGAGACAATATTTATTCAGCAGACATTGTGGTGTCCCAGCCGATTTTTACCGGAGGGCGGCTGATCAATGAAATAGATGCGTCCAAGCTGCTCCAACAGAGCGCCATCCATCGGTCATCGCGTACTGGAAATGAACTGATATTTAATGTGACCGGCATATTCTATTCTATCCTGGCGCAAAAAGAAGTTATCACGTCGCTGGCGTTTTCCAAAGATGCCATGAATGAACACCTGAATCGGATCAATGCTTTGATTGCCAGAAAAAAAGCAGCAAAGGTCGACCGTCTGCGGACGGAGGTCCGGATTGCGGATATTGATCAGTCGTTGACCCATGCAAAAAATGTCCTGTCCATTGAAAAACGGGTGCTGGCCAACCTGATGGGCGCACCGGATACGATGGAATCGTTTGATATCAGCGGAACGCTTGAAAGAGTGACGTTTGCAGGGGTTGCTCTGGAAGATAGTCTTGAAACTGCTTTTGAGTACCGTGAGGACTACCTTGCTGCCCGCGCTGAGCTGGAAGCCCAGGCAAAATTTGTTGATGCCGCCCGCGCCGGTCACTGGCCGTACATATCTCTGCAAGGCGCATATGGGATGCGGTGGGCACATGACCTTTCAGATGCTCCTTCCGGAACCGATTCATCAGAAGACCTGGGGCGGATCGGTGTTTTTGTTGAATTGCCGATTTTTGAAGGCGGACAGGTTGCTGCCCGGGTGCGGGAGCAACGCGCGGCCCTTTCCGTCTCCCGTGAAACGCTTCGGGCGCTTGCCTTCCGGCTTCGCCTGGATGTTGAAACGGCAGGTTTAAATATTGAATCCGCGTCAAAACGTATCGATGCAACACAAAAAGCCATCGAGCAGGCGCAGGAAGCATTACGTATTGAACGGAAAAAATATGACTATGGGAAAGGCGCGCTGATTGATGTGCTGGATGCCCAAAATGCCCTGTTGGACGCTCAAACTAATTATTATCAATCGCAGGCTGAATATAACACGGCAGTCGCGCAGTTAAGACTTGCGACCGGAGAAATCAAATGACAAATAAAAAACTCAGAATACTTGTGATCGTTATCGTGATCATCGTGCTTGTGGCCGGTGCTGTCGCTTTAATTAAGAAGAAAAAAAATAAGCTGGCCAATGCGCCGGTATATGGCCTCTCCCCGACGATTGTTCATGTGGCTGAAGCAAAAGCCGGTGATCTGGATATCGACTTGTCTTATCTGGCAGTCGTTGAGTCTTTTCAAAAAGCGGATATATCTTCACGGGTGGCTGCTTCGGTGGTCTCCGTAGCCGTGAATGAAGGGGACCGGGTGAATGCCGGTGATCTTCTGGTATCTCTGAATGCAAAGGATCTTTTTGCTGATATCGATTCCATATCCGCACAGATAGCGCAGACAGAGGCAGAACTTGCGGCCAATCATTCGACAGCTGTCGCGCTTGGAAAATCCGCAAAATTCTGGGACCGTGAAGCCGGGCGTGACATGGCACTGGCTGAGGATGGTGCCATTGCTGAAGCCCAGGCCGAGGCGACCGTCAATCGCGCGGATGAGATAGCCGGCCAGCGGGATGCGGCAAATCGAAAATCAACGGCCATTTCGCGAACCGTCGATGTGCTGGTTCACAAAAAGATTCAGCTTGAAGCCCAGCTGGATTATTATCAGCTGGTTGCGCCTTTTAATGGCGTGGTGACACGACGGATGGTGGATCCCGGAAGTCTTGCTTCTTCGGGCAAGCCCCTGATTACCGTGGAAGAAAAAGACCGGTTGATTCTGGCGTTTGATGTGCCCCAGCCGGACCTGGCGCGGATTGTAAAAGGTCTTCCCGTATTTTTCAGCATGGACGGTCAGACAAAGACGGCAAGCCTTTCTCATATGTATCCGTCGTTGAAAGAATCCCGCATGCTGCGGGCTGAAGTATTCATAGAAGGACCGGATACGTCGGCGTTGATCATAGGAGAATACGTGCCTGTAACGATCCGGATAAAAAATATTAAAGACAAGATCCTTCTTCCTGCCGAATGTATTGTTTTAGGAGAAAATCCCTATGTTTATCTGGTCCAGGAAGGTCATATCCGGCATCATGCGATAACCATTTTGGGAAATAATGGGAAAATCACCGCGATTGACGGTATTGATCCGGGTAGTCAGGTGGTTGTGAACACCTTTTTGGGCTGGGCCAGGCTTGCCGACGGGATGCCCGTGGAGGTGGCCGAGTGAATTTGACGGAATTTTCCTTAAAAAATCCATACACCGTTTTATCATTAACACTGGTGGTGGCGGCGCTTGGCATATTCGCCTTTTTAAGAACCCCCACGGATTTATTTCCCAATACCGTTCCCCCGCAGGTGGTGGTCGTTACGGTTGCTCCCGG
>JAGGYV010000154.1 GCA_021162325.1 Desulfobacteraceae bacterium
ATTAAAAATGAATGAAGATCCTAATAATTAATAATTAAGATGCGACCCTGTTGCTCTTTAATAAGCAAATATAGTCAACCATTCTGGAAATCTCCAGACCCAGAACCTCCATTGTTTATTCACCACAGAAAATGGAAAGGGGATGAAAATCTTGTCCGTCTTATACAATATGGGGAAGATGCTGATCTGATATACGAGCCTCTTCCAGACACTAATGGCCTTTGATCATACTGGGTCGGGTCGGGGGTCGGGCCAAGATAACCAATTGATTCTTCGGTAAACAGAGATGGTACCGGGTCTTGTGGCAGTCGGCGGTATCACATCTTGATTTGTGAATTATATTGACGCATCAAAAAAAATTTAAAAAAGTCATGAGCAGATCAGGAAAGCCGGGGGCCTACTTTTAACTCTTTTTTCACAGGTTATGGGGGCCAAGCCTCAATCCTAAAAAATAATTCAAGGTACAATTGCCCCTTTCACCAATTTTGTATAATCAGGTATTCTCCCCTCCCCCCTGTGTTGCAGAAAAATTTTTCAACTGGATCGCGGCTTTTTTCCCCGCCGGTCATCCACTTTCAAATCAATGATTTGACGAATTGTTCGCTGCATAGGGTCAATATAGGTATTGCCGATGTGAAAAATTGCATCCGCATCAACGTTGAACTTTGAATGAAATCGGAATGGATCAATTTTATACTGGATTCCGGGTCAAGGCCGGAATGACGAGCGGAAAGGCGAGAATTCCAGTCGGACCAAAACAACTTCTATGTAACTTCAACAGAATGAGCCGAATTTGGCGTTATTTGTAGGCTCGATCCCGGGGACTCACCGGGGGAACAACTTTCTAATAACAAAACAAATAAGCATTGGAAAGACATCCTCAAACAGTTTAAACCTGCTTTTTAATACCAAAGAGGCGGGCTTAGCAGGTTGTTAAAGAATCTTGCCGATATCCCGCCAGCCTGTTACCTGAAATCCTTCCCGCACATAGCTGCCGTCCCCGCCATAAATGACAATACCACTATGTAGAAGATGCCGCGTGCTTAGGGGGGCGGGTGGTTAACTTTTTTGTATGGCTTAGATCCGGTTAAAAAATTGCTCATATACTTTGTAATGCGATGTGTCTTTGAAGTCGATGCGCTCAATGGAATCGCAGTCAAAACTGAAAAGCTCCGCCTGGCAACAGGACATGAGTATGGGGGAATGGGTTGAAATAATAAACTGTGCATCCCCGTCGCCGCTTTTTTCATTCAATAAGTCAAGTAAATCCAGCTGGGTTTTGGGGGACAGGGCCGCTTCAGGTTCATCCAGGAAATAGAGCCCTTTCCGGTGATACATTGATTTGAAATAGGACATCGTCGATTGTCCGTGCGACTGTGACATCAATGATTCACCGCCGTAAAATTCCAGGATGCCGGGACTGTTGACCGCCCATTCGTCAACAAGCTGGGAAAAATTCCGGAACAATTCCGGGGAAAAAAATGAGCCCGTTACCTTGCCGTTGGCCCACTGAATATCCAACGCATTCGGAAGCTTGTCCTCGTAATAGTTGAACTCATATCGTGTTCGGGATGCGCCTTCCCATATATGAATACTACAGCGGATACACAAGGCCTTGAGAAGTGTTGACTTGCCGGTGCCGTTTTCGCCGGTGAAAATAGTGACCGGCGTTGTCAAATTCAGGGCGTTTGTATTCTGAAAAAGAGGAAGATTAAACGGATAAGCGTCTTTTGTCGGGAACCGGTGCTGATTGATTTTAATTTTTGTTATGTGCATGGATCTTTTCCGCAATTATTGATTTATTCGCATCTGCGCCGTCAAAAATCAAGGGTGCCCCAGTTGGTTACACAGTGTGTGTTGGGTGTCGCATCTTGAATTGTGAATTATCAAGTTCAATTCAACCACCCCAACACCTGATTCTTTGTTTAAACCCGGCCGGTGAAAAAAGGCCGATCCGGACGATTTAAACAGGCTCCTTTCAAAATTTTCTGATTATGATAATTTACAAATAAAACAACTGGCCGCATAACATTAAATAATGCGTTACCGTGTCTGCGGGGGCTAGATGCGGCCCCCGCTCCATCGCAACTTCGCCTTCAAAACATCAAAATAATTCTGATCCGGAAAACTAATAATTTTAACCGGGTGCGGGCTCTTTGAAATCAGGATGGTGTCCTTATCACTAATTTCAATAACTTTCTGACCGTCAAATGTGATAAAAATATCCGTTGTTTTTTCAACCAGCCGAATTTTAATACGGGCCGTATCGGGCAAAATCATACATCGATTGGTTAATGTAAACGGACAAATCGGAGTAATAACAACACCCTGTACTTGCGGATGAATCACCGGGCCTCCGGCTGCAAGCGAATAAGCCGTGGAACCGGTCGGTGAGGCGACAATCAGTCCGTCACTCCGGTAAGTGGTCAGGTAATAATCGTCGATATAGGTTTCAATATTCGCCAGCCGGGCCAGAGCCCCTTTATTGATCACCACATCATTTAAAACGGTTTCACTGGCAATTTCCTTCCCTTCCCGAATCACTTCCACCAATAAACGGGATCGTTCTTTAATGACATAGTCATTTTCTAAAACCCGCTGGGCCGCTGAAAAAAGATTTTTCCCGGCCGTTACAGCCAGAAACCCAACTTCACCAAACTTGGCCCCTATCAACGGAATATTATGCTGCCCGACCCATCGGGAGGCGCTTAAAAAAGTCCCGTCACCCCCCAGCACGAAAACGCAGAACAAACCTTCCGGGGCGGACTTATTAATTTCGGTATTTTTATGCCCGGGCCCGTCGGGAGAATAACTCTGAGCCCGGACCACTGAAATATTTTTTGAATTAAGCCATTTTTCCAGCGCATCCGCTTTTCTAAGCGCTTCCTCATCCTGTTTTACATATAAACCAATACGTTTCACACTCCGGATTCCTTTTCCATATTATTAATATTTTTTTACGAAGCTATCTTTTATAAATTTATCTTTTCGAATAAAAATCAGCAAGTATTTTCAATAACCGAATCCACGGTTATGCCTGATAGCCCCTCTTATCCTGTTCTCTTTTATCCTTGAAAAATGAATGGATATCCGTAAAATAGAAAAACTTTACTTTTGATGGCTTCGTAAAAAGTCCAAATTCTTTGTTGCGCTGCATTCTTCGTTTCTTCATGGTACGCTAAGTACGAATCATCACTCAGGATTTGCGCGCCTCGAATTTGGGACTTTTTTCTTTGCCATCGGAATCCGACTTTTTACGAGTTTGTCAATTTTGACTTATCAATCATTTGTTTTCTGTCAATATAAAATAATACAAGGGACGCATTGAATGAAGCGCGAACAATGGGGAAGCCGAAGCGGCTTTATATTATCTGCGGTAGGATCTGCGATCGGACTCGGTAATATCTGGCGATTTCCTTATATGGCATATGACAACGGCGGCGGTGCATTTCTAATTCCCTATTTTTTTGCCCTGCTGACCGCCGGAATTCCAATTCTGATACTGGAATTCGGGATCGGACATAAAATGAGAGGGTCGGCCCCTTTAACTTTTGCCCGGTTAAATAAAAAATGGGAGTGGCTTGGATGGTGGCAACTATCCATCAGTTTTGTCATCTCAATTTACTATGTTGTTATCATCGGCTGGGCTTTTAATTACATCTGGTTTTCCTTATCGCAGTCCTGGGGCACCCATACGATTGCATTTTTTACGGAAAATTTTCTCGGTCTGACCGGATCACCGTTTGATTTTGACGGCATCCGAATGCCGATTGTTTTCACCGTACTGATTGTATGGTCCATCAACTTTATTGTTCTTTACAGCGGGGTAAAAAAAGGCATCGAGTTATCGAATAAAATTTTTATGCCCATTCTCATTATTATCCTGCTTATTCTTATGATTCGAAGCATCACCCTGCCCGGTGCAGCACAAGGACTGGAGCTGTTATTCAAACCTGATTTCTCAAGAATCTTTGATGCCGGGGTTTGGGTTGCCGCTTACGGCCAGATCTTTTTTTCCCTGAGCATTGCATTTGGAATTATGATATGTTATTCTAGTTATTTACCAGAAAAATCAGATATTGTAAACAATGCGTTTATCACCGGTTTTTTAAATTGCGGATTCAGCCTGCTTTCGGGAATCACCGTATTCGGCATCATTGGTTTTATGATGCACCAGTCCGGCGGTGAGCTACCAGCCAAACTGTCCGGCGTTTTTCTGGCGTTTGCCACATTACCCGAAGCCATTAACCAGTTGCCGTTCATGCAAACCTTTGTCGGCATTCTGTTTTTTGTTTCCATTGTCTGTGCCGGTATGTCATCTGAAATATCCATCAGCGAAACAGTCGTATCCGGCATCATGGACAAATTTAATCTGAGCAGAAAAAAAGTGGTCACTGGCTACTGCCTGACAGCCGGATTATTGAGCCTTATTTTTACAACCGGCAGCGGACTTTTGATTTTAGACATTGTTGACCACTTTATTAACAATTTTAATATTGTTTTTGCCGGCCTCATTGAAGTAATTCTGCTCGGGTGGTTTTTCAACCTCAACAGCGTCAAAGATCATATCCACCCGATTTCAGATTTCAATGTCGGGGCCTGGTGGAATTTTTGTATTAAAATACTGACACCCATCGTCCTGGGCATTACCGCCGTTCAAAACTTTATCGGTGATATTCAAACGCCTTATGGGGATTATTCATTTGCATCCCTTGCCGGTCTCGGCTGGGGCGTATGGATTTCCGCGATTGTTTTAAGTTTGATTCTGTCGTTGATTAAATGGAAAATCCCAATTACAATTAAGTATTGATTTTTAAAAAAAGGAGTACATTTTGACACTTGGTGCTATTTTGATGATGATGTTCGGCATTGCTCTCACTTGGGGCGGCGCCGGCGTATGTATCGCCATCGCCATTAGAAAAAGAAAAATCTAATTGATTTAATTGACGGCTTCGTAAAAAGTCCAAATTCTGTGTTGCGCTGCATTCTTCGTTTCTTCAAAGTACGCTAAGTACGAATCATCACTCAGAATTTGCACGCCTTGAATTTGAACTTTTATACTTTGCCGTCGGAATCTGACTTTTTACGAGACTATCTTAATTACTTTTATTTTTTATTGACTTCCCGGCATAATTATTGGAAACTAAAAAATGTTTTTTTAGTATTTAATGGACAAATACACCTTATGGCGTGTTAATAATAAATGGAGTCAAGTATGCATCTTAACAAAATATTTTTTTTATTTCTGTCCTGCATCCTGATAACTATTGTCCTGCCCGTCAATGGGTTTTGTGAATTAAAAGCATTGGATGACAACGGATTGTCAGATATATATGCCACCGGATTTACAGATTTTGCGATCAACAATTTGGGCGGCGGTATTTCAGAAACCTATGCGTGGTTTAATATCAACACATATCAATACACTGAAATAGAATCCTTAAAACTCGGCTATCATGACGAATACGATTATAAAGATCCGAATCCGGGTTTTGCATGGGATGAGGACTGGGAAAATGTCGTGTTCGGCGGTGACTTTGAAGACCCCAGTAAAGATTTTCGGACGGAAGGCGTATATTTTGCAGCTGAATTTGAGAATATTGACACGCCGGCAACCCGCCAGTTAAAATCCATCACCTGGGGAGCCAATGATGCCTATGGCGAACTGTCTGCCGATTTTATCAGCTTCAGCGGTTATATCGATGATTCTGACAACAACACCCCGGAATACAATGGTCACGGATTAAACCTTGGCATTCAAACAATCACCGCCGGTGATTTCAACAGTGACGGCGACGCCTCGGAATTTTCCATTACCCTGTCGCTGGACGGTTATAATAAAGGCTATTGGGTAACATTTACCGAGGCCACGGTCACCCCTTAAAAACAATTTTCAATCCATTAATCAATAATAAAAAGCCGGAAACGACACCATGTGTTTTCCGGCTTTTTTTTTCCGGCTTTTTTTTCTTTTTTTTTATATTGTATGGTATTAAAGATCTTAAATTTTCAAATTACAGGAGTGCTGACGATGGAAAATAAAAAACTCATTAATATGCTCAATAGAGACTTGGCCGATGAGCACGCAGCCATTATCCGTTATATGATTCACAGCTATCTTGAAGGTGAAGACTCCCCTATAGGTGCCAGCCTGCTGTCACGCGCCCGGGAAGAGATGTGGCACATGCACTGGCTGGGAATGCTCATTGGAAAAATGGGCGGCGAACCGGATTTAACCCCGGCCCCCTACCCCTATGATCCGACCAATCGCAAAACCATATTTAAATCCTATGTGGCATATGAAAAAAAATTAATTCCCCATTACATAAAAGAAGCGGAGTTAATGGATGATCCGCATATTAAACGAGTGCTTCAGCGCGAAGCTTGGGAATCTGAAATACACGCCAAAAAATTCCAGAAAATCCATGACAAACTGACCCAGGAACAGGCAAAAAGCCTTCCGGGCGAAGAGAATGAACTTTCCGAAAGTCTTGTGGAAAAGCTTCAACATATTATAGAAGCAAAATATACTCAGATGCTCCAAGCCATTCGCGACGCATGGGTTTTTCAGGGCAGCGGACTTTCCGGCTGGCAGATCATTGATTTTTCATTCACCAAAATGAAACAACTGGCCCATATGGCCGAAGAGGTCGCTGAAAACGGGATTAAACCCCGCCTGAAAAAAGGCAATATCATCACGGCTCCCGCCATCGGCATGGCCCTTAAAAATACCCTGGAAAGTGTCTGGACCACCCGGGACCTACATACGGATATGCAAAATGACCCGGAAGCACAAAAACATTCCGGTCTAATGGCCAATCTTGACCTATCATTAAAGCAGGAAACATATGAAACCGAAGAAATCAAAGACTGGTTGAAGTGAAAATCTGCGCCAAAAATCTCGTTTTAACAGATGATTAAAATAATCATGCGATTGCTGTTAGCTCTGCGGCAATCGTATTAATTTTCCGTATCCCTCGGCAGGATCCTCTCAAATTTCCTTTAAGCCCCTTGACTTTACTTCGTGATTATTCTAAAAATTTTTGCCAGAATCGATAAAAATTATTTATCATTGATATTTGATATTTGCTAATTGATACATACGAAAAATTCATAAAAGGAGATTATAAATTATGGCGCAAATGATTGCAGATCGCAGAGATGTGGACTTTGTCCTTCATGAACAACTGGAAGTTGCCGGATTATCAAAAAACGAAAAATTCCGGGATTTTAATAAAAAAACAGTCGATATGGTTGTTTCTGAAGCACGTCAGCTGGCAATAAAAGAAATCCTGCCCACCCAGCAGCTCAGCGATGAAGGCTGTGTGTTTGACAATGGTGAAGTCCGGGTTCCGGAAGAATATCACCGGGTATTTAAGCTGTTTAATGAAGGGGAATGGCCCGGCATGATTGATGATCCGGAATGGGGTGGTCAGGGCATGCCTAAAACCGTAGCACTTGCCGCCAATGAATATTTCTACGGCGCCAACCCGGCGTTCATGTTATATTACGGCCTGACGCATGGTGCCGGAAAGTGTATTGAAACCATCGGCTCGCAACAGCAAAAGAAAACATATCTGGAAAAAATTTATACCGGTGAATGGGCCGGAACGATGCTGCTCACCGAGCCGAATGCCGGATCCGATGTCGGAGCGCTTGAGTCAACTGCTAAAAAAAATGAAGACGGCACGTATTCGATTACCGGATCTAAAATTTTCATCTCCGGCGGTGAACACAATATGGTGAGCAATATTGTTCACCCGGTCCTTGCCCGGATTGAAGGCGCTCCCGAAGGAACCCGTGGCATTTCCCTGTTTCTGGTGCCCAAATACCGTGTCAATGATGACGGCAGCCTCGGAGAATTCAACGATGTGGTCTGCACGGGTATTGAAGAAAAAATGGGTCTTCACGGCAACTGTACATGTTCCTTAACCCTTGGCGGCAAAGGCAATTGCGTTGGCGAACTGATCGGTGAAGAAAACAAAGGTATGCGGGCCATGTTCCTGATAATGAACGAAGCCCGTCAGCTGGTCGGCCTCCAGGGATTTGCCGTTTCAACCGCTTCATACATTTATTCATTAAATTATGCCCGGGAAAGAATTCAGAGTAAACATATGACTGCCGGGAAAGATCCGGATGCCAAGGATGTGGCGATTATTGAGCACCCGGATGTGCGCCGCCAGCTGATGAATATGAAAGCGTATGTTGACGGTATGCGAAGCCTCATCTATTACGGCGGCTATGTTCAGGATCTGGAAGAACTCGCCACGGACCCGGCCGAAAAAGAAAGACTTGAAGACCTGACGGCCATATTAACTCCCATCATCAAGGGCTATATCACTGACAAGGCGTTGGAAGTTACCAGTCACGGTGTTCAGATTTACGGTGGCTATGGATATATTAAAGAATACCCGGTTGAACAGTTAATGCGTGACTGCCGGATTTTCATGATCTATGAAGGAACCAACGGCATCCAGTCTATTGACCTTCTTGGGCGCAAACTGGGAATGAAAAAGGGCAAACCGTTTATTGACTTTCTCGGGCTGATGCAAAAAACCCTGACCGAGGCAAAAGGGGTACCCGCGTTAAGCAAGCTCACAGAGAATTTTGAAGCTGCGCTCAACCGTTTAAGTGAAACCGCTCTGTATCTTGCCAAAACCGCTATGTCGGATAATATCTTAAACGCATTTGCATTTTCCCATCCCTTCATGGAAGTAACCGGCGATGTGACATTTGCCTGGATGCATCTATGGCGATCCACTGTTGCCATGAACAAACTCATCAAACTGGCCGGCAGCGATGACCCGGCGCAAATCCGTGCCAAAGCTGAAAAGAATAAGGATGCGGCCTTCTACTATGGCCAGATTAAAACCGCAGAATTTTTTATTCGGTCCATTCTTCCCATCACTATGGGGAAATTTAATGCCATTGGCGAAACCAACGGTGCCGCGATTGATATGCTCGACAATTCTTTTGCTGTATAACTGACGCATTGTGTTATTCTTCTTGTAATGTAACTGCTCAGGTAGATAGGCTGTCGGCGGAAGGTAAATAGTGGTTGAACGGAAACCCTCCTGAAAAAATATGTTGGGTTTCGCCCTTTGGAATTTTGTTTAGCTAAACACATGATTTTCGTAGGTTGGGTAGAGCGTAGCGAAACCCAACATGTCAATGTGGGC
>JAGGYV010000077.1 GCA_021162325.1 Desulfobacteraceae bacterium
CATGCTTCCCCGATAAAAACATTCGAGGACAAGCTTAGCCGGAATCTATGTTCGGAATAGCACATAACTGGATTCCCGATAGAAACATTCGGGAATGACAAATCTGCTTTGGCCGAAACGATGATCAAGGCCCGAATTAATTAAAAACAACCATTATTGGGAAGAGAAAGCTTGATATCAAGAGTTAAGCATGGTCCGACCCAGATCTCAGATCTGTCTGATCCTATGGGCTCGGATTGTTTACTCGTATATTTTCATCATTTTGGACATGACATTTCACCTGGATTTTTCAAATTGCCAGTTTGAGAGCCATAGTTATGCATTGGCAAAAATCGGGGTCACCCATTGACTCATTTAAAATTTCGACAAACGTCAAGGGCGGACTTCTCTCCGTTTATCAGCATTCTAAAATATGTGAAAAGACCAACGTCCCGCCCATCCTTATATAAAAAATCCCTTTTTAAATTTATTTTAAATAAATATTTGACACCGTGAAATATTGGGCATATATTTGCGTACAGTTGTACATGCAATTGTTTTGACAATCGTCTTGGCATCTGTAAAAGCCATAATGTTTTAGAAAGAAAAAATGATGACTCACAAAAATATTGATTGTGCTGAAGCACACCTGAATCAAAACAATGGTTTTGGCCTCAGGGACTCAATTCGTCAAAAAAGCACAACAGCCTCACTGACGGGATACAGAGGAGAGATGCAATGAGCAAGCTAAACGGCTTGATTCAACTGATTCAGACAGCTGTTGATAAAGGCGCCACATCTATTGAAGAAGTCCATAACACCATTTTAATTGATAATTACAATCTAATCAAATTAATAAAACCGCTTAATAAAATTACTGAAAATATTCAGGAATTACAGACTCGAAGTACGAGCAGCGTTTATCATATCATCCGCCTGGTCAATCAAGCGGCTGGAAACTTTGCTCAGTTCGTTTTAGAAAAGGTAGAAATTATTCAAAAAACAGATTTAAACCCTACAAACGTCGATAACATGAAAAAAACAACATTGGAAATCAAGAAAACGGAATCATCTCCCAAATGGGCGGAGAGCGGGGTTAGCATTTTAAACGGCGTTTTCGGAGACTATTTGCATAAAGAAAACAATGCCCTGTCAACGCCGATGCAATTCTATCATAATGACAGGCCATTGTGCCTTACAAAGGAAAGCCTTAAGAATGCGTATCCGAAACATTCAGACAAGCTCTGCATTTTGCTTCACGGACTTGCGTGCAATGAAACGGTTTGGGAATATAACGGTGGTGATAAAACAACATATGGTTCTTTGCTTCAAGATGATTTAGACTATACACCTATATTTTTACGTTACAATACCGGTCTGCACATTTCTGAAAATGGAAAAATGTTTTCGAAATTAATGTCGGACCTGATTAGCAACTATCCCCAAAAAGTAAATGAAATCGTTATGATCGGTCATAGCATGGGAGGACTTGTTATTCGTAGCGGATGCCGGTATGGAACCAAACAAGAGGCCGACTGGGTCAAAAAAGTAAAAAAATTATTTTACCTTGCCGCACCCCATCATGGTGCGCCAATGGAAAAATTAGGCAATTTGTTTTCCGGTTTTTTAAAAACAATACCTTTGCCTTACACCCGGCTTGCAGGAAATGTTGCTGATTTAAGAAGTTCGGGGATAAAGGATCTGCGATTCGGCTATTTGGTGGATGAAGATTGGGAGGGCTATGATCCGGATGCAATTTTGAAAAATAATATAAATCGTGTTACGCTTCAAGAAGGTGTCTCACATTATGTTGTGACAGGATCTCTTACAAAAAATCCAGACCACCTCATGACACAATTATTTGGAGACCCTATGGTAAGGAAATCCAGTGCAATGGGACGATCCAGACAAGAGAGACGCCATTTACCGGTTAACGATCATAAAGAATTTGCACATATCGGTCACATCAAGCTTGCCCATTGCCATGATGTGTACCAGCAGATTAAAACGTGGTGCCGGCAGACAGCACTTTTGCCAATCTGAGAGGAAAGAATCAAATATTCGTTATAAATTCGTAATCCAAATAAAGGGGGCACATTATGGGAAAAATAGATAAACTTGAAATGTTAAAAGACTTAGTTCAGGACGCTATTGATAAGGGGGCTACCTCAGTTGAGGAAATTCACAAAAAAATTGCCGATCTGCCCTTTGAGACATTAGAACAAGCCGGATTAATGGATAATACCCTAAAAAACAAACACAACCAACTTCTAAGCGGTATATATAACACCATTCGCACTGTGAATAAACAAATTGGCGATTTTGCCACTGATATTTTTGAAAAAATTGAGGATGGGAAATATATATCAAACGTAATTGACGAAATTGATGAAAAGCAAAAGAAATAAAAGTGTTAAAGAAGTTTAAGCAATGAGAGCTAAAAATCTACTTTAAAGACGAACAAGATATGAGGAATAATTTTGAATTAGAAAAAAATTTAAGTTATTACCTGAATTTTTGGCCCATAACATTGGCCTGGGATCGATCATTGTGATTAGACAGTTGTCTTGGTCCGGCCCCGTTTCATCCGTTTCAATTATCATTCATAATGAAAGATCTTTTATCACGGGATCATTTTTGGAAACGATATTAAAAGACTGGGTTTTCGGATCATATAGAATAAGTGCATTTCCGGACTTTAGTTGGCTTTTTACACTTTCTACCTTTCTTTCAAAAGCAGCATCCACATTTCCAGAATCTGAACCATCCCTGGATACGAATTGTGTAATAAGCCCTTCTAAGGCCTCTGAACTTAGTTGATCATATGGGACTTTTACTGACATATTTTATTGTTTCGATGGGGTATCAAATATCCATCGATGAATTTGAATTTATCTTTGAAGATTTCTGCCATACGTCTGGCCTTTTCATCATTTTCTGCACTTAAAGTCATTTCCAGTATGATGAATTTTATATCGATTAAAGATTCCATTGCTTTTAATTTCGCTCTTTAAAATTGATGCATTCACTTTGAATCATTCCCAATCACCTGTTCGGATCATATCGAGAAATTCACGCACCTGGACGCTTGGTACGGCAAACCCGATACCTTGACTTGCAAAAGCACCTGCAGCATTAACCCCGACCCAGGCACCTGTCAATGTAATAAGGGGACCTCCTGATGAACCGGGATTAATGGCTGCATCGGTCTGAAGAAATTTGATATGTCTTCCCTTTTCCTCTGATACCCCTGAAAGATCTCTACCCGTATGACTGATAATTCCTGAAGTTACAGTATGTCCCAGGCCAAGAGGATTACCTACGGCGATTACAATGTCACCTGAATCTATTTTATCGGAATCTCCCATGGGAAGCACGGGGAAGTCATGACTCTCTCCAACGACCTTAAGGAGTGCCAGATCGTATACAGGATCTCTTGCAACAATAATAACTTCAAAGTCAGTGCCGTCCTGCATCAGCACGTTTACCTTTTCAGCCCTTTCTATTACATGATTATTTGTCAAAAGATATCCTGACGGATGAATAAAAAAACCTGACCCCAATCCCACACCGGGAACTCTCACAGGCAAACCCGAACCTATTATGGGAATCGGTAAAAGGTGTATGCGATACGGCTTTTTGGTCTGGGCATAAACGCTTACAACTGCTTTTCGTGACTTTTCAGCCACCTGTCGAATAAGATTTGTTTTAAGAACCATATCAGCAACGGTATTATCTGTTTCAACCACAAGTTCCTCAGCAGGAACACCTTTCAGGTCTTGGGAAGCAGGATGAAACATTTCCGGACCGTTGAACGAACCTGTATCAACATCTATATAAATACAACCTGAAACCGTAATTGTAATTACCAGAATTAATAGAACATTCAATGTCTTTCTGTTTAGTAATTTCAAAATTTCTCCAATATTTTAAAAATTATGCATTACCGGCAGGAATACAAGAAATCTTCAAAGCGATCAAGTGGTTTGAGGCTGAAGTATCTTGCGGATGATCTGCTCTTTTTCGATAAAAGTGTGAAAGGTGGTGAAAGGGTCAAATCTTTAATCTTGAATTATTTTTCAAGATTAAAGATTTGACCCTTTTTCCTGAAACAGTATCCGCCCCAAAAGAGAGATATAAACAGAGACACGGAAAATCAAATGGCAATGGCAAAAAAAGAAAAGGGCTGACTTCTCAATATCGCGCGGGAAAGAAACTTATAATGCTCTTTTTGATGATGAAAAATGCGATATCGCCCCTGAAAACACCCCTATTTTGGCAGGGGATGCTTGATATAAAAGAGTTAAGCTCGGTCCGACCCCCCGGCCGTTATTTATACATGACGTTTAATTGTACAGTTATTTATAAAATTGGCCGGATGCTGCTGGGAACCAGCATCGGAATCTTCTGCTGATAATCCCGGTAGGCGTCACCAAATGTTGAAACAAGGTCCCGCTCTTCAAGATGCGCACCGACAAATATCCAAACGGTCCATAGAATATTAAACCCCAGCCGGTCCGCAGTTATATCCGGGCATGACCAGATCATGACAATGGTGAACAGGTAAAGCGGATGCCTTACGTACCGGTAGGGCCCGCGGATGGACAATTGTCCAGGCGCAGGTGCTTTGGCGCGTAGACGATTGACGATCGGGGTCAGTCCCATGGGATCAAACGGCTGCAGGGAAGACGCGCCCCAGGCGAAACCGGCAAGGGTCAGAAAATATAAACCCCGTAAAAGCCAGCGCATCATCTCCTGTGCTGAAAAAAGAATGACCGGCGTTTTCTGCCAGAAAATTAAAACCATCAATAATACCATGCCGGAAGCAATGGTAAACACTGCCCCGTGAAATTCTTTTTCAAGCGACCGCTCCAGCCATCGGCGGAATCTATTGCGCATCATACCGCTGTGCTGGGCAAAAAACACAGCAGACAGCAATGCATCAAAAAAAAGGCTGCCGGCAGTGCCAGTCCCGAGATGAATCAGCTCGAAAGAACCGTAAAACAGAAACAGTCCAAGCGCTAATAGTGACACTTGCGCAATCAACCCTGAAATCAGGATGATAGCATATCCGATGATTTTTTTTATCATATTCGTCTATCCTTCTTTTACCATTTTAAACCCGTTTTTTCTCCAGATACCCGCCCAGCAGCATAGAAGTCACAACAACCAATGGAAGGGAAATTGGCTTCGGTATCACATCTTGAATTGTGAATTATATTAAATCACTAAAAACAAAAAGAAATTTTATCGTTATCCAGAAACTTCTCCTCCCTGAATAATCGGGGGACACCTTACCAATTTAATCGGTTTTATCATAATAAATAGGTATGGTGTATCCCGATTTCCCCGATTAGGGAAATGTGTGGCATTCCAAATAAGGGCAACCACAGGGGGTTGCCCCTACGGGTAATCGACAATTACATTGATAATGGTGCATCGTTTATTTGGTATAATACATGGTAAAATATGCGGTTGAATGATGCCAGAAAAATGGTACAAACCGTATGGAATGAAATTCCAAAATATTACCCCGCCATTTCAATCGGTAAATTTGTGATCATGCCCAATCATATCAACGGAACCACGGTCACCGTAGGGGCAGGCCCCTGTGCCTGCCCTATAAAATCGACCGCCACCACCCCCGGTCGAAAACGACGGCCGACGGCCATCCGGCAAAATGGTAATCACGGGGGATTCAAAAATAAGGGCAACCACAGGGGGATTGCCCCTACGGGTAATCGACAATTACATTGATAATGGTGCATCGTTTATTTGGTAAAATACATGGTAAAATATGCGATTAAATGATCGCATTGACACCAATGCATCGTTTATTTGTGAAAACACGGGGGATCATATGAAATGAGATACAATCCTGCTGTCCACCATCGCCGTTCCATCCGATTGCGCGGATACGATTATTCCCGGTCCGGGGTGTATTTTGTCACTATCTGCGTCCAAAACCGGAAATGCCTGTTAGGGGATATCACAAACGAAGAAATGCGGTTAAATGATGCGGGAAAGATGATTCAAACCGTATGGGATGAAATTCCGGAACATTATCCCGGTGTTCACGGTTGTTATCACTGCCATAAAGAGCGTCAGCGAGGAGTTCTTTAGGCTTCAAATTCTGTTTTTCTGTTGATTCGATGGCTGGAATAAGTGCATTCGCATCGCTGTTATGAGCCGGTTCAACTTCAACATGTGTGATCAGGTTAAGGGAAGCCCCCTTTTGTTCTTTATCATCACAGTAAGTTTCCATAATCTGAACTTGATAACCTTGACCTTTATGGCCGCTGTATGTTGCATCAGGATCAGAAGGATTTTGAAGTGAATCGGATGGAATCTCTTTCGGCTTTTTCAATTCAACCGGATTGTCTTTATCATCGGTCAGATTGCAGTGTTCTTCCAGAACCCTTTCAAGCAACTTGTAACTATACATGGCCGTCACTTCGCGGAAGCCCTTAAACTGCTGTACCAGGTTAAACAGATCCTTGCTGACTTCTGTGAGTGTTTTTCTCGATTCAGACGGCTTGACTTTGGAAAAGCAACCCAGATCATTTTTAGAAAGATATTTATCAACAACCTTTTTATCGATGCTATCGAATTGATCTTGATGGCCCCGTTTCAAATTTGTTAAAAAATCATGAATGCTTTCTGAAAAAATGCCGATGCGCCCCAGTCTCCGCATATTTGATTTGATATGGACGGAATCAATTCGCTGCTTATCGGTATTAACATTGAAAACCTGGGCCAGTTTATCTGTGCAGGATTTAAAAATATCGTCATCGAGATTATTTTGCACAACAATATTTCGATTGTTCCATAATGTTTTTTCTGAAAGATATTTAGCCGAGTCTGATTCTTCTATAATATTGAGCGCATAATGCCATTGAATGTTAAAGGCATACTGCTGTACTGTTTCTATATCGGTGAGGTCAAATTGCTGCTGAAGAATAAGGGCGCCGATCGCTGAATAGAGTTCTTTGGTTGGTCTGCCCAGAACTTCATCAAAATGTGCGGCAATTTTATCAATAGGAATTGAAGACAATATTTGCTTACGGAATAGACCCGTCCATCCGTTATCGAGCATTTTGCGTCTTTTGGGAGTGAGAAAATCCCA
>JAGGYV010000104.1 GCA_021162325.1 Desulfobacteraceae bacterium
GCCCACATTGACATGTTGGGTTTCGCTACGCTCTACCCAACCTACGAAAATCATGTGTTTAGCTAAACAAAATTCCAAAGGGCGAAACCCAACATATTTTTTCAGGAGGGTTTCCGTTCAACCACTAACTATTAAACTCAAATTGAGTAAACCGGATAAGCAGAAATAAATATTTAATTTTCAATTTTCAATTTTTTGGTTTTCCGGGTCGGCGGTTTTTTGGGTGAAATTGTTGTTTTTTCAGGTGAAATCAGGGCTGCTGCCTTTTTTGAAAGATAGAAGTCTTCGAGTCTGGCACGGATGCGTTCTTCCAGGTATCCTATGGACAGTGCTTTTTCAATTCCGGGTGCAACGATTTCAATGAGTTCATTGATCACCATTTTCCGGGTCACCCCGATATCCTCTAAGATGACATCCAGTTCTTTGTCTCCGTATTTTTTAAAGAAGTATTTGACCAGTTCCGTATAAATGCCCTTAAAATACGTTGTTTTTCGAAAGTGAAGCCAGAAATCATATCCAATGACAATAAAGTCTTCCATGTCATTGTCATCAATGGCGGAAAAATATTCAGATAATTTTGTTTCCGCAATGGATTCCCAAAGTTCTTCGCCTGTATCCACGATCCGTGTTTCATCAAAATAATTAATCAGGGATTTTTCACTGCGCCGGACGGTGCTTTCAAGATTGCTTTCAATATAGCTTTTTACCTTGTTTTCTATTGCGACCTCTAAAGAATGCATGGTTTTATTGACCGCAAATTTTCCCATTTTTATCAAAGAAGAGACACCGGGTACTTTTTTGGCAATAATGTTTTCTTCAAGCAGGTATTCCTTGATTCCGACAAACAGCACTTCTGAAATCTGCTGAGAATAGGCGGAACTGGTTACCAGCCGATGAATCAGGTCATTTCTTGCGGTTTTAAGGCCAACTGCCTTGTCGATAATATCGTCATATTGTTTGCGTGCAAAGATGTCTTCTAAAGAGTTTTTTTTGTTCTGGGAAGAAGCCAGTACTTTTTGGCTCATTTCCCCGGCTAATTCCGTAACGCCGCCAGCCACAGGAAGTTCGACCACATTTCGCCGGATAATTCCGATGATCTGTTTCGGTGTCACGACCTCTTTTAATTTGATTTTTTTGACCCATTCAAAAAAGGCTGTGACTTCTTCTTCTATTGTCCGTTTGTAAGCTTCGTCTTTGAAACGGTTGAGCTCATGTTCGATGTGGGCTTCTAAAAATTGATGAGTCAGATTCTTCATGGCCGTCTCCTGTTGGTTTTGTTCCCTGTTTGGTTTACTCTTGTTCCCTGTTTGGTTTACACATGTCCCTGTTTGGTTTACACATGGATCAAGACTCCTATCAACAGGAGATTGAGTTTTAAAATGGTGCGGCCGGTGATAATTTTTGGTTTGGCATCCGGGCGAACGATCATTTCCATGCCGCATGCGCTGACAATTGTCAGCATGGTTTCGGCAATTAAGGAGATATCGCCCAAATCGTTTTTGGATGTTGTGCAAAGCTTGTTTAAATCTTCTGCCAGCATGCCGGTTAACTGATCTGTTGCTTCAAAAATCGCATCCCGCAGGGCTTCTGAGCTGCCTGTTTTTTCCTGAAAAAATAAATGCACCAGCTGAGAATTTTTTACCATGACACTGAAAAAGGTTTCAGCAAACGGGCGTGTTATGCACTCAACTGATTTTACCGGATCATTATTTTTTTTTATGGCAGGAAACGTCATTTTTCTCCGGGCTTGTGCCAGAAAGTCATCGAGCACAACTTTGGCCTGGGCAACCATCTCCACGCCCATTTCGTCAATTTCACGAAAATGCCGGTAAAATGATGTGGGCGCAATGCCTGCTTTTCTCGCCACGGACCGCAAGCTTAAGCTGGCATACCCTTCTTCCGCGCAAAGTTCCAGGGCCGCCTGAATCAGTGCCTGGCTTGTTTTTTCTTTTTGTTTTTTGAGATCTTTACGAGAGGCCATGCTTTATCCTCCTGACTGGTTATATCTTCTATGTGTGAATATAAAGTCATGTTTTCCCTGAAGGTTTATTTTTATCGATATATATACTGTAATGATAATTTATACAATACGGATATATCAGTCATCATTTCATGTTTGTTATTGAACGCTTTGTGCCAGCGCGGTTATTAAAAACGTTCAGTGCGCCATCAAAAAAGCATGTGCATCATTTGCGGTTTGTATGGGTATTTCTTCCATTGGCGTATGGCCAACCCCTTCATAGGTTTTAAATGTACCATTTGGGAAATTTTGTTTCCATAAATGGAAATACTTTAACGGAACCCACCTGTCCTTTGTCCCCCACATTACCAGTAAAGGGGCTTTTATCTCATTAATCCCTTTACATAGCTCTTTAGAATGGCATAATTTTCTCATGACGGTAAAAAAATCAACATACGAATTTCTGTTTTTATTAGATATGGACAATTCGAAATATCTGTTTTTAATTTGGTCTGTTAATTTTGATTGATCGCCAAATACCTGTTTGGCAGCCATTTTAAAGAAAAAACGAGGCATTATACGTCTTGCGAATGGACGAATGAAAGGATTACTGGCAAAACTGACGATCCATGGCAAATTCTGATTATAGCCGACAGAATCAATTAAAATAAGCTTATTCACCCGATTCGGATATTTCAGAGAGTATTTCCAGGAAATGAATCCGCCGATGGAATTTCCTGCCAAAAAAAATTGTTTAATTCCCATTTTTTTGACAAATTCTTCCATTATCTCGACAGCAATTTCAGGATTGTAGTGACCCTTTGTCAATGGACTTGAAAATCCAAATCCTGGAATATCAAAACGGATAACGCGGTAGTAGGGCTTTAACTCATCGACCCAGGCGTCCCAGGTATGCAAAGAGGCACAGACACCATGGAGAAGAAATAATACCGGTCCGTTCCCCTCATCCCGGTAATGCAACCGGCATTGATGATTGGGGCCTTGAATTTCAATAAATTTCGATTCTTTATTGATATATTTGATCGTCAGATTTTCCAAGGGGATGCGCCTTTTGTTTTTATGATTATTATTGTGTCTCGTGTTTTTTTCCATGTATTATCCAAAAAAACGCCCTTTACGGCGTCCTGCAAGCCGGTTAACGCCTTCCTGAATACAGGCTTCGACTTCTTTGTATTTTTTGTCTACATACGTATTGTCATTTGCACGTTCAGGATCCGTGTCAATTTCTATAGGCTCGAGTATTTCATTGCGAATTTTGGCTGGATACGGAATGTGCATCGGAAACGCCTCAAGCGTAATTCCAAACGGAAAACCTAGGACAAGCGGTGCGATTTCCGTTCTCAGGTACTTTTTTAACCGAAGTAGCTTTGCCAGTTTCCGGCATTCCGAAAGGACAAAAACCGTGTCGTGGCCCCCGACGGTTGCAACCGGTACAATGGGGACGCCGGAACGAATTGCCTGGCGAATAAACCCAGTTCGGCCGCCAAGCACAACGTCATACCGTTTGGACCACGAACGCATGGCATCCACTTCACCCCCCGGCCAGATAACCACGTCGTGTCCGGCGGCAAAAGCGGCGGTCACAGACTCACGTTTTGCCGGAATCACGCCGACATTACGAAAGTATTGCCCAAGGCCCGGCATGGCCATTAAGGCATCGTGTGCCGTGCCGTGAAGAATACGCTGACCTTGATACCTTCGCCACCATTCCGCACACAGGGTCCACGCATCCATTGTCAGCCATGTCCCGGAGTGAATTCCGATAAGCATGGAGGCTTTGTCCGGCAGATGTTCCCAGCCTGTCATTTCCACACGGAAATAACGATCCAGAATAAAATCCCATGCAGCACTGTGTCTTTTCATCATATCGACATTAGGGCCATCTACGGACCATTTTTCTTTACTGCGGTTGTCTAAAAGTCCTTTGATCCAGCTGTTTTTGGCTGGTTTCACAATTTCAGCATCTTTGTTAATATAATCGGCAATGTTGATTGTTTTATTCATCGCTTTATTTATCGTTTTATTCGTCGTTTGATCCAACAGATCCTCATTGAATAAATATCGGCCTGTTTCAGGCATTTTTGTTGCTGTACCGTACATGATAATTCTCCTTATAAGATTGATGTATTTTGTGACACTTCCCGGTAGGGTGGATTAGCGCGTCAGCGCGTAATCCACCAAAAAAGAATCCTGCCAAACCGGTCCATGAACTTTGTCGGATTACGCGCTGACGCGCTAATCCGACCTACGATTGATCCGACCTACGATTGATTCCACTGTCCATTATGGAGTTATTTGGGAGTCAGTTAAAAAAAATCAACTCCTATCCGTAAGCCTCATCACCGGGAAAGAGGCTGCTGTGAATTTGAAGCATTTTATGTTGCCAGGGATTAACTTGTTTCGGTTTTGCCAATCTGAGCTTAGCGGTCTTTTTTTTCATCAACTCTTTAACTTCATCGGTCATCAGATTCATTTCAGCGCGGATTCTTTCGATTTCGATACTTAAAAGCAAAC
>JAGGYV010000287.1 GCA_021162325.1 Desulfobacteraceae bacterium
AACGAAGGATTCAGCGCTTTGCTCCAGTTGGACTTTTTACGAAGCCATCAAAATTGAAAAATAAAGAGGATCCAACGTTTATGTCAAAAAAACATCCTGAATGTCCATTATATAATCCGTTAAACTGTAAAGAGTATTATAACCCGAAGCTCTGTGCATTTGTACGTAAAGACAAAGTCTGTCTTAAAAAGAAAAAACCCAAGCCCAAAAAAGCACCCACTAAAACGCCAGAAGCCAAAACACCGGATGCCACAGCACCCGATGCCATAACACCGGAAAAAGAAAATAAAAAATAAAAAATAATACATCGACCGATTCTTCATGCCGGAAACCATAGATGTCATGCCGGAAGATCTAAAAAAATTAGACGCCATGGGCCAAGACGCCGTCAATATATTTAACAGCGCTTTAGTCGCAGTTAATGCGTTTCGTGCAGTAAAAAAATATTGCCGCCTGAAGGAAAACACCCTTTATTTCGATCAATTCCGTGTCAATTTAAGCCGGTACAACAATATTTATGTCATTGGGGCGGGAAAAGCATCCGGCAATATGGGCGCGGCCATAGAAGAAATATTGTCTTCAAAAATCACGAGCGGCTGGATCAATGTAAAATATGATCATACCGTTGCGCTGAAAACAATAAAGCTTGTTGAGGCTGGACACCCGATACCCGATGAGAACGGCCGTACAGGTGCACTGCAAATCCTTCACCTTGTAGAAAAAGCAGACAAAGATGATTTAATCATCTGTCTTATCTCCGGCGGCGCTTCCGCACTGCTGCCATTACCCGTACCTCCGCTGACGCTTTCAGACAAACAGAAAACCATACGCACCCTCCTTTCCTGCGGGGCAACCATAAATGAAATCAATTCATTGCGAAAACATATGTCACTGCTTAAAGGCGGGGGCCTGGCAAAAAAAGCCTGGCCGGCAACGTTAATCACCCTGATCGTATCCGATGTTGTGGGCAACCCGCTGGATGTCATTGCTTCCGGCCCGACGGTGGGTGACCCGAGCACGTTCCGCGACTGCATGGATATCATACACAAATATAACATCACAAACCGAATTCCGGCAGTTGTCGCAGAACATTTCAAAAAAGGGATTGCCGGGAAAATCAAGGAGTCACCCCGTCCCGGTGATCAGATATTTGATAAAACGTTCAATCTAATCATAGGAAGTAATATCGAGGCGCTGACGGCGGCCTCAAAAATGTCGGAATCTCTCGGGTACAATACAGTGATTCTCTCATCCATGATTGAGGGCGATACCCGGGAAGCCGCCCATTTTCATACTGCTATTGCCAAAGAAATTCAGAAATCCGGGAATCCGGTTTCCGCGCCGGCCTGCGTTTTATCCGGCGGTGAAACCACGGTTATTTTAAACGGAAATGGAAAAGGCGGCAGAAACCAGGAATTTTCCCTGACGGCAGCACTTGATATTGCGGATGAAGAGCGGATGGTCATTTTAAGCGGGGGCACGGACGGGACCGACGGCCCGACAGATGCGGCCGGTGCGGTTGTTGATTCTAAAACTATTAAAAAAGCGTTGGATTCCGGTTTAAATCCAGTTAATTTTCTGGAAAATAATGACAGCTACCATTTTTTTAAAAAAACCGGGGACCTGCTGATGACCGGCGCCACCGGCACCAATGTGATGGATTTAAGAATCGTTCTGGTAAGGTAAGTCGTAGAAGGTAGAAGGTAGATGGGTAGAAAGTGTAGGCCGGATTAGCGGGTCACCGCGTAATCCGGCATTTATTTTATTATGACCTGAAGGGTTCTGCTACATATCGTCTAACATCGCTTTTGCCTGATCATTCCAAAATTTATTTTTTGAAATTTCAGGAACCGCTTCTAAAAATAATTTTGCCTCTTTTTGGGTTTTCCGGTTCTCCATCAACAGTTCGGCATAGTATATATGAAATTGAACCGTGTCCGGAAGCCCATAAAATTCCGTTTTATGAAATTCCCGATAATATTTCATTGCCAATTTATTATCATTAAGGGGCCACGGGAGAATCGCCCAAAACCGGCCTAAAGCAGCGATGGGACCGCCATGATTATAATATTTATCGATTTTATAAGCCGTTTCAAAACTATCTTGGACGTTACTCTTTAACCCCTCAATAATTGCGATTATAATGCTTATCGAATCCGAATAAATGCCGACATTCATCCCATACCAAAAATGTCCTTCAACTCTTTTTGGATTTAATGCAATGGCCTTTTCAGCATATCCCATCCCCTTTTTACCATATAACCGGCAGATGTCCTTCCAATCGTCAAAGTATAACTCCTGGGTGTACATTCCATAAAGCCAGCAGGCCTTTGAAGCCATCCAGTTTGCCTTAAAATTGTTGGGGTCTTTTTTCAGAACTTCCGTGCACAGATCAAGCGCCTCTTTGGAATTTTCCAATCCTTCCTTTTCAACGAGATCCTGGGCCTGAAACGAATCCAAAAGTTCTTGAACCAGAAGTAAAACATCCGGCGCTTCCTGATACACTAAATTAGGGGATGAATGGGTGACGGCCCCTTCGGGTCCGGCCTGGCGTAAAACCCCATCCGCACCTATACATAGGGAACAATGCACAATACCTAAAAAAAAACTCCATAGAATGATGACTAACTTTTTCATTCACCTACCTAAAGTTTGAGTGCCTAACATTGACGGCTTCGTAAAAAGTCCAAATTCTGTGTTGCGCTGCATTCTTCGTTTCTTCAAAGTACGCTAAGTACGAATCATCACTCAGAATTTGCGCGCCTTGAATTTGAACTTTTATACTTTGCCGTC
>JAGGYV010000006.1 GCA_021162325.1 Desulfobacteraceae bacterium
AATTAAACTCTCTTCGATCGTCCGGTTCAAGTTTTGCTTCTGTTACAATGGCGCACAATCTTTGGTGCGGCCCGAACTCCGGGGTCAGCAACAAGTTGTTTTTCCCGATCTCTCCCATGCCGCAGCTGACTGCCGCATGTTTAAAGGAGAGAAATCCCACGGTTTTCGTCTGTCGAAATTTCTTGCCGGTCTTTGGATCATTTTTATGTATCTCCACTGGTTTATCTGCGGATATCGGGAGGGTTAAAAAGCCTTCGCGCTCCAGCATTCGACCGATTTTTTCAGCGGTTTCATCCAGCAGACGGGATGTCTGCATTTTGCTCCGGGTCCAGAGCATGATATCCGGTGAGTAAACAGATCCCAAAGAGTGCGCAACCGCCATCACGATCACGCTTTTAGCTGTGGGCATCAAATCCGTGGCAGGGCGCGGCGGATATGCTAAAATCAGGTTTTGGGCATCTGCAATTCCTACCAGATCGACACCTGCATCCATGATCTTTTTTTTTATCAAGTCGCTGTTTATTGCCATTTTGAGTTCTCACCTTTATCATCTTATTATTACAGGATATCGAGCCTTAACCGTGTTTGCCTCTGCTATCGTTTTGGTTCAAGAATAAATTCCATTCCATCTTCCCCCATTACAATATCGCCGTCATATACATCATTTACCCCATCAAGAAATATTCTTTTGGCGATAAAATTCGTAACAGGCGGTACAATATGGTTGAATACCAGCATTTTTACATGTGCTTCTTTTGCAACTTTACCGGCATCAACCGGATCAATATGATAACCCATGGTATCGAAAAGCATTTTTGCAATTCTCGGTCTACCTGTTTTTTTCGCATAATCTGACACTCGCTTTACCAGATCCATACGTTCTCCCTCACAGATGAAAATGTCTGCATTTTTGGCGTGCTTCGTCAGGTTGTCAATCTTTTTTGTGTCGCCTGAAATCACAACCACATTGCCTTTGTATTCAAACCGGTATCCATATGCAGGTGTGGCCGGAGAGTGGTCAACACGAAATGCATAGGCTTTTAGTCCGTTTCTGTCAAAAAACAATTCAGCACTATCTTTATCGGTAAGGCGAACGGTTTTTGCAAGAGGCACACATGCTTTGGGAGGAAAAATATCAGCACCATGATGGGCAATTCTGTAGGAAGTATCAAATTTGTATGCCATGTTATAGCCGTCTACCACATCTTTAATTCCTTCCGGCCCGAATACTTCCAGTGTTTTATTTCTTCCCATGGCAAGTGACCAGAAATTGGCTTCTCCAAGATCGGATATGTGATCGGAATGAAAATGAGTTATAAAAACAGCGCTTAAATTTTTAAGCGGCAGGTTTTGAAGATCTGCATTCCGTATGGTTCCTGCCCCAAGATCTACGAGGATAAACTCTCCGCCGGCAATTATGGCTGTGCAGGCCGGCAACCTCTCAGGGTTGTTCATTGGCCCGCCGGACCCAACCAGAATGACATGAAGTTTCCCATCTTTTAGGATCTCATAGTTAAAGCGGCTTAGATTTTTTTCAATTTCTCTTTCAATATAAAATGTCTTTGGGTTGCACCCAAACAAGGTCAAGCCGAATAAGAACAGAATCAGGAATTTCAGTGTTTTCATCTTTTTCCCCTTACTTTATTTATTGAACTTACGTATGATAAAAAAAATAGACAGAATCAGGAATCCGGCAACGTAAAACGGCGCATGGGCTTTCAGCTGGGTCCATATGGCATAGTTCCGGCACTGCTTGTGCTGAGTATAATTTTCGGGGACCGGCAGAACGTTGTTGCCGGCAACATATGAACGATACGCTTCCATCATAACTGAGAATCTTTTTGGCATTTCTTTTTTGAGATCTTTTGTTTCACCCGGGTCAATGATAATATTAAACAGGTGCCATTGGTTATCCCCCACAGGCTCCCTGTTTTTGACAATCTTGTAATCTCCTTTGAAGAGAGCAGCATTACCGGCCAGTTCATAGCCGATGGTCTCTTCTTCACTGTAAACACTGTCAGCTTCTCCCTTGAGCAGGCGCAGCAGGCTTTTTCCGACCATGGGTTCGACCTTGCGGCCTTGATAGCTGCTTTGAGGCGGCTTTACGCCTGATATTTCAAGGATGGTTGAGGCAATATCCGTCACATACGCAAACGCGTTTGTGATTTTCCCTTTTTCAGAGATGCCCTTTCCGGAAATAATCAGGGGTACACGCATCCCGCCTTCTCCTGACCAGAACTTATACTCGGCCAAAGGCGATACCGCAGAGCTGGCAAAGCTTGGTCCCATATTAATATAGCTGCCGAGGGTCCCCAGTGTCTCGTAATTTCGGTTGTACCCGTTGGCTTTTTGCCACAGTTTCAGGTACAGCGTCTGCCAAGCGGGTCCGTCAAATGCATCTGAGGCTTCAGCGCCATTATCCGAGGCGAAAATGAAAACCGTATTGTCATACAGATCCTTCTTTTTGAGATAGGTTATCAGTCGTCCGATATGGTGATCCATGGCATCCACCATGCCGGCGTAAACCGCCATTTTCTTGGATTCATACTGCTTCTCCTGATCACTTAATGACTCCCAGTTCTTCGTGGTAGCCATCGTCACCATCTCTGTCCCGGGTGGCACAATTTTCTTTGATTTGGCGCTTTTAAACCGGTTTTCTCTTAATCTTTCCCATCCTTCATCATATTTTCCCATGTATTTGTCTGTGAATCCCCGGGGTGCCTGGACCGGAATATGAACCGCCTGAAAAGGAATGTATGAGAAAAAAGGTTTTCCATCCTTGATGTTGGAATCGATAAACTCAATGGCCTTGTCGATGTAATATTCTGAGGAGTAAAAATCATCCGGCAGATCGATCTCTTTTCCGTCGGCGAACCAGTTCGCCTTTTTGTAAAGAGGCAGATACGGTTTCTTCTCCCAGTTATCAGCGCCAGTATCCGCCATGGTCACAGTGCGTTCAAATCCTCTCCGGCTTGGCAGCAGATCCGGCGTTTTCCCCAGATGCCATTTTCCGGTCAGATAGGTGTGATACCCGGCATCCTTTAACAGGGTGGCGATGGTAACCACATTATGGTTCAAGGTGCCCCGGTAATTCCGGTGCTCTGCCTGAGCAGGAGGAATAGCCTCCGGAATATTGGGGACACCGTTTCTGTGGCTGTCCACCCCGGTCATGAGCATGCTCCGAGTCGGAGCACAGGAAGCGGCTGTATGATAGTTGGTGAAAACCAGGCCTTCATCTGCCAGCCTGCTGATACTGGGTGTCGGGATTTCACTGCCATAGGGTGCGGTGTCCGTAAAACCGAGATCATCGGCCAGGATCAAAACGATATTGGGGGGAGCGGCAATGGCGGTATTGATTAGAAAAAAACTCCAGGGCAAAAATGAGATAAGCCTGAAAAACAATTTTACCATGATGAGGGGCCTTTTTTATTAAAATATTTTGTTACGAAGGTGTGTTTGCCGATTTTTTCAGTATTTTGCATTTCCGCCAACGGGTGGAGACAAAATGGACACCCGT
>JAGGYV010000233.1 GCA_021162325.1 Desulfobacteraceae bacterium
GTCCACAACTTTAGGCACTTTAGATCACTTTAGTCACTTCACACTTTTTGAGTTTTTAAAAAAGTTTTCCAAAAAAATACAAAAATCAGAAATAAGAAACTAAAGATAAATAATTGTGAAATATGTATAAACGCCCATAAAATTTAGATCTCGATAATAAACGGCAGTATGACCGGTTTTCGCTTTATTGTAAAATTAAAATATTCTCTTAACGCGCGGGGCAGTTTCTTGCGAAGCACTTCAACCCGATCGGCTGGATCAAGAATACTGATATCTTCTATTATTTCCAAAATAACGCATTTTGCATCTTCAATAATATGACCGGTTTCATGTTCAAACACAAATCCTCTGGAGGCAATCTCCGGACCATAAACAATGAATCCGGTTTCTTCGTCCAAAGCAATGGTGACCACCACCAGACCGTCTTCGGAAAGAAGCCGTCTTTCTTTTAACACCAGACGCCCCACATCCCCGATCCCTTTGCCGTCAACGAGGATGCGGCCGGTGAAAATATTTCCGTTAATGCGGCCCCCGTTTTCATCAAACTCAATAATCTGGCCATTTTCCGTAAGCAACACCTGGTCTTTGGGGATGCCGACTTCTTCCGCCAGTTGCGCGTGATGGAATAAATGACGGTACTCACCATGAATGGGAATAAAATAATCCGGCATGGTCAGGTTGATCATTTCTTTTAATTCATCCCGAAATGCATGCCCGGAAACATGTATGTCTGATATTTTCTCATAAATAACATCTGCCCCTTTCCGGAAAAGATTATTGATAATTTTGGCAATCGCCTTTTCATTACCCGGAATGAATTTAGAAGACAGAATAACCATGTCTCCTTTTTCCACTTTTATCTGCTTGTGCATTCCGGTTGACATCCGGGTCAGCGCGGACATGGGCTCTCCCTGGCTGCCGGTTGTCATAATTAAAATCTCATCCGGGAGATATTGATCTAACTGGTCAACATCAATTTCCATGCCGTCCGGAATGTGGAGCATGTCAAAGGAAACAGCTGTTTTTACACTCGACTCAATGCTTCTGCCGTTAAAAATAATTTTGCGTTTACCGGATTTAATAATATTAACGACCTGCTGGATTCTGGCAACATTTGAAGCAAACAGGGCGACAAAAACCCGGCCCGTGCTTTTTGAAATAATTTTTCGGAGTGTTTCGCCAACCACTTTATCGGAGAGTGTCCGTCCGTCTTTCTCCACATTTGTCGAATCTGACAAGAGCGCAAGCACCCCTTCTTCACCGAGTCGTTCAAATGTATCAATATCAGTCATCATCCCCGGAATCTCAGTTTCCGACAGTTTAAAGTCTCCGGTATGCACGATACGTCCAACAGGTGTACTGATGGCAATCCCCACCCCGTCCACAACGCTGTGATTGACCCGGATAAACTCAAACTCAAACGGGGGTATCCGCAATTTTTCTTTCGGTGATATTTCATTCAAATAAGAAACAGACAAAATCTCATGATCATCCAGCTTTCGCCGGAGCATACCAATCGTAAACCTGGTTGCATAAACAGGGATATTGACTATCTTGAGCAGATACGGTAATGCGCCGATATGATCCTCATGGGCGTGGGTCAGGATAATGCCGGCGACTTTGTCCTTGTTTTCCCGGATGTAATCCATATTTGGAATAACATAATCCACCCCCAGCATGTAATCTTCCGGAAACATCAGACCTGAATCAATGATGACAATCGTGTCGTCATATTCAAAAACCATCATATTCAGGCCGATTTCCCCGAGCCCCCCAAGGGGAATAATTTTAAGCATAATTTTGACTTATTTAAAGTTTTGGTAACTACTCAGGTTCGTTAGACTGAAGGGCTGTCTGAATAAATTATTTTTAAAAAACAGCTTATTCCGCCTGCCCTATCAACCTTCAACCGACAGCCTATGTACCTGAACAATTACAAGTTCTGTTTCATAAATTTTACACTGAACCTGATTTTTTGAACCTGATCAGATTATTATCTCAAGTCGCTCAATTATGGCGTCTACAAATTGGATCAGCCAGAAAAACTGTTTTTTTGTTGCATATTGAATACAATCACACCGAATCCTGTTTTTCGTCCGAACCAGGAGTTCGACAGCCAGCGACGTTGAGCTCAACTGAATTGTAAAATAAAAAGGGCGGCATTCATCATGAGACAGTTGTTTTGCATCATAAAGATCCTGATCTAAAGGTATCCAATAAATATCTCCCATATCCACCGGACCAAAATGCGCATCCATATACATTTTGATCTTTTCATGATCTTCCGGCCTTAATTCATCAATAACATATTGTTTCATAAGTCAATATCTACTATATCCATTTCATATACGCAAGAGACATGCTGCCTCTGCATTCATTAGTACCTATTTTAACATGGGGCCGCCCCCAAAATCGCCTATTTTAATATCACTACGAATCACTCGAAGACAAGAAATAAGAACAGGAAATGAATATTCCCTGACAGGTGTTTAACGGCAATACAATTTCAAGAATATTCACTCTACAGAAAAAAATCCGGTAAATCCCCTGATTCATTGAATAAAAACTGTTCCCAGGACGATACCAAAGACATATTTGGATTCTCAAGAACTTCTTTTTCAAGTGATCGTGAAACCTGTAGGTATTTTAAAGAAGCCGTGTGTTTTATCCTGACCACGCGCAAATCATTAAAATTTGCAACCCCTGTGGTTCGCGCACACGCATCAAGACACATTCTGTCAGTCTCAAAATGCATGGGAATCGCAGCTTTTTCAGGAGAAATAGCCGTAACGGCATTCATATAGGTTTTTTCCATATCAATCCGTTCCACCAGGCGGCGGGTCGTAAAATCAGCAAGACCGATACCGTTTGCGTTTCCGTCCGACCCGGGTGATAAATCCCTGACAAATATTCGCTTGATGTTCGGCGCCATTTTTATGTCTCCGACAATATCCCGGTGCCGCCCGGTAATGTTGGAATCCATGCCGATCCCGGAAATATCTTTCCCAAAATGATCAATGATCAAAATATCAAGAAAATCAAACGGAATGCTGCCCATCATGTGAAACGCTTTTTTTAACAAAATTTTTTCACGACCGATCAATTGATCCGGACCAATTGTTTCAATATGCGCCAGCTTACCATACCCATCCTCTAACAGGGCCACTCCGAATAGCACGTTCAATTTTTTCAGCAAAATTCCCGCCGCACTCTCTATGATGCCGAATGTATGATCAACCGCAAAGCGATGGAATTCGGATGCCCCCTGCTCTTTTCCAAGACCGATGGTCATCATTTTACAAAGACCGCTTTCAATGTCGGCTTTAAATTTGGTATGGGGTTTAATGCGGTTTATAATGACCAGATAATCAGCAGCAAGGGCTGCCTTTGAAACAAAAATTTTTAAACCCGAAGAATGCGTGGCCACCTGTTGCGTCTCCATGTCCGCTACAATCGGAACCTTCATCTTCTCTTCAGTAATCTGGTATTTTGCGAGCACGCTCTTTTGACCGGAGGCAGTGGCACCTCCATGACTTCCCATGGCCGACACAATAAACGGCTTAAAACCGCTTTGTTCAAGAAAGCGAAGGCATTGGTCAACAACGATATGCAAATTGTCAATATTTCGGCTGCCAACGGCAACCGCAACGGTTTTACCGTTTTGGGACCCAAGGGACTGGAAATCATGAGATAAAGAATTCAGGGATGTCCGGACGGCTTCAGAAACATTTTGAATCCCGGACATAAAAAACGTTTGCCGGATAAAAGCCATCTCTGGGAATGTAAACGGCAGGTGATTATTCATAATAAACTTAAAGGGGGATAAAAGGTGTAATGTTATAACAGGATATGTTATACGCAAAAAGATGATGGCTTCGTAAAAAATCCAAATTCTTTGTTGCGCTGCATCCTTCGTCTCTTCATAGTACGCTAAGTACGAATCATCACTCAGGATTTGCGCGCCTTGCCAATTTTAAAATTTGGTGGAACTTTTTTCTTTGCCATCGGAATCCAACTTTTTACGAGTTTCTCAAGATGCGGGAGAAAAAGGTCAGCTTCCCCGAGTTGCATATAAAGCAACTCCCGGGGAAGCCAAAAAATCGGTTGAAATATTAAGTTTCCTCAACTGTGATCGCGTTTGTCTCACATACTTCAATGCAGCTTTCGCAACCAAGGCATTCTTCCGCATTAACCGGAACGGATTTACCA
>JAGGYV010000102.1 GCA_021162325.1 Desulfobacteraceae bacterium
CACAGCCGCCTTTATTGTTTAAATTTTAAGATAAAAGACGCCCATTTAAAAAACAGGGGCAAAGCATTTTCTTCTGAATCACCCAACCGAAACCCGAAACTGCCTTGCGGGTGCTAATATACACCGAAATTTAATGGCTAACATCCAAATTATTGCTTAATAGTCGCCTTTCACACTTTACTTCGCCAGTAAAACAATTATTGTACATTAACAATTTAGATATCTGATACTAATGAACAAATTTTTATGACTTTTTCTGAGAACCCATCAGAAATTAAATCCACAAATTCTCCATTAGGAAGTTAGATACAAACCGAGCACAATTTAAATGTTGCTTTTGAATGAAGTGATACATATAATTATAAAGAAATTTATGTTACGTAAAGTTACATTTTAGGAAAATGAATGGGTCCAAAATACAATCTGAATGATTTTATTAATGCATGCGCAAATATTAAAAGCGTTGGAGTAAGAAATGAGGCCCAAATAACTGCGCGTAACCAATTTAAGCTTGACTCAAAACAATCATTACTTAGATTTATAAATGAACGTGGCATGGAAGACCCTTATCATTATAATACTAAACTATGGGAACATAATCCCGACCCAAGCACACCTGTTATGATCGATGCATATTGTTTTTACTCGGGCACAAAATACGGATACATTGCATTCCGTTTTAACACAAAATTTAATTCGTGGTATATTAAATCATTCAAACTAAACAATGACCCTGATCCACGCAATATGCCATTCGCAAAACTTGGAACATTGCTAACTGCGAAAAAAAAATCGGAGGAATAGAATGAGCACGATTTGTCCATCATGCGGTTCGGAACAATTTGAAGAATCTATAAGCAAGCATCTTCTCCCTATAGTTTATGGAGAGCCAGCAGAATGGGAAGAAAAAATACAACATTGCCAAATATGTGGCGAGAGCGGTGACTTTGCCAATGAAAATGATTCTGCAATTGAATCTGCAATTGAATCTGCTAAAAAGCAATCAATCAATTCTATGTTAGATGGATTATCTGAATTGGGCATTAAGATGACTTATATAGAGAGAGCTTTGGAGTTACCTGCAAGAACCATTGCGCGCTGGAAAAGTGGTGGTTCTTCGGCGGCATCGATAGCCTTACTTAGAACCATTCGTACGTTCCCATGGA
This sequence comes from Desulfobacteraceae bacterium, assembly GCA_021162325.1. GTDB lineage: Bacteria > Desulfobacterota > Desulfobacteria > Desulfobacterales > Desulfosalsimonadaceae > SURF-3. The sequence continues at coordinate 1,167 of JAGGYV010000102.1, forward strand.
TACTTGAAGTTGCAGATTCTGATTTTGCCCCAAAGATCGCAAAAATGAAGATAGTTCAAGAATCAGGTCGACTTCTTTACGATGTGATGGAAACCAACACTAAAGCCGTTTCAATAGCTGTTGAGGTAGGCATGAACGCGGTAAATATTACTGCTTCACTTGAGTTGGATCATCGGTTCAACCCCGAAGATATGATAACGCCAACAATTGAAAATTTAGCTATCAGTGGGGATTTGTCATGCACTTGATTGATTTTATCATTGCAGAAGATATACGCCGTGAAATGGGCAACAAAGTTTCAGTTATGGGCATTTTTAACGACGATATAACTTTAAACCCTATACCACCAAAGTGGCCTATCCCTATGCATATAGGGATATTAATAAGGATACGTGTTGAGGATACAGACCAAAAGCCTGACAAATTTTCTATAAAAATATCTGTAGACGGCAACAAAGTTGCACACATGGATGGAGAAATTTCTTCTACAGAGAAAATTGGCCTCTTAGCGTTGCCTCTTGTTATCAAAACTCTGCCAATACCCGGCCCAGGAATTCTTCAATTCGATTTTTCTCTTTTATCTGGTGATGAAATTTTGCTTACAGAACAAAATGGCATAACCATAAAAGTGATATAGATCTATTTGCTATTAATAAAGGTAAAGGGGGCACCCATTTTTAACTTTTTGTAAAAAAAATCGGTGTCACGTCTTGAATTAAATCATTAATTATTATATTAAATAAAACGATTTAAGAAATACTGTATGAGCAGAGCTGCATGAAAAATTGTTGGGAAATAACAAGCTGAAGAAATGGTAGATGTAATAGTGATTTGAGTCAAGACTACACCAATCCCGCGTAATTACAAATTTTATGATTTAATTCGCAATTCAAGATAACGACACCATTTTCTCGTCTTCGTCTCTGAAATGCCTTTTTCTCGAATCTCTAAAATTAGTGGGACTTCCGGGATAAGCCAAATCAAAAATTATAATTAGTGCCTGACCGAAAACCTCTAAATCGTAGTTGTCATTACGCGGAGTGAGGAACGAACGACAAAGTAATCCCCTGTCGATAAGGAGATTGCTTCGGTCGTACCTCCCTCGCAATGACAAAAAAAATGCAATTTGGAGACTTTCCGTTCAACCTCTAATTAACAATCCTGCCGGTCATCCAGAACCCGTCGGATAACTTTGGCAAGCTCGTTTTTGATTACGGGTTTCATAATAAGTTCCCGGATGCCGACAGCCGCCATCTTCTCTTTAGTTATAATCTCGCTGAATCCCGTACAGAGGATAATGGGGATATCCGGCCGGACGGATATCAGGGCTTTGGCCAGTTCATCTCCGGTCATATCCGGCATATCCAGGTCTGTAATCACCAGGTCAAAAAGCTCCGGGTGGTCTTGAAATGCCCGGAAAGCTTCCACGCTGTTGATTCGGTATTCAACCTGGTAGCCGAGGGGGGATAACAGCTCCTGCATCATCCGGGCGACCTTGTGCTCATCATCAACGATCAGGATTCGTTCATGACCGGGCGGGGAAGGCTCGTCAAATTCTTTTTGCGGTAACGAACAGCTACTGATAAGCAGGGGCAGCTAAATATGAAAAATCGCCCCCTTTCCAGGTTCACTGAGGACGGAAATGAACCCGCCATGGCTTTTAATAATGCCGTGGATAATGGAAAGACCAAGGCCCGTGCCGCCTCTCTTTTTTTTTGTAGTAAAATAGGGATCAAAAATTCGTGTCACCACCTCTTTATCCATACCGCATCCGGTATCACTTACAGAGAGCATCACATAGTATCCGGGAGGCATTTTTGCAGGGTAGACGGCCTGTTCCCCTGAAGATGTCTGTATCTCATCTATAGATATTTCAAGTACGCCGCCTGTTTCCTGCATGGCATGAAATGCATTGGTACAGAGATTCATGAGTACCTGATGAATATGGGTTGGATCAGCCATAACCGTGCCGCAGTCCTTTTTAATATTCTCACGGATTTTAATAGTTGCCGGCAGGGAGGATTTCAGCATTTTAATAACTTCTTTGGCGATCACCTGAATTTGTACCGGCCGTTGCTCCTGGCTGCCCTGGCGACTGAACGTAAGAATTTGCCTAATAAGATCTCTTGCCCGTTCTACGGCATTGAGAACTTCTATCAGCTTGTCCCGATGCTCATTATCTTCAGGAAAATTTTCCAGGGTCAGCTGTGTATATCCGGAAATTATGAAAAGAATGTTCTTAAAATCATGGGCAATGCCGCTGGCCAGGGTGCCGATGGATTCCATTTTCTGGGCCTGAAGGAGTTGGGTTTCAAGCTGTTTGCGTTCTTCAACTTCCTTTTGCAGTTGTGCATACGCTTTTTCCAGCTGTCGTTTACTTGTCCTGAGATTATCCAGAAAAAAATCTGTTTGTTTGCGAATTGTGGCGGTTATGGATTTCATGATCGAGATGGAAATTGTAACGGAGCCGGCAAGAACCCGGTTGAAGTCGTCCCGGTTGATGGAAAGCAGGTTGACAGGTTCCCTGACAACGATGGTTGCCCCTCTGGGTGAATCATCAATCAGGGCCAGTTCGCCGAATAATTGTCCTGACTGATATATTGAGAGCAAATCCCGGTCCGGGGTATGGTACCCCTTCCAGATTTCAACGCTCCCCGCAAGGATAATAAAACACCGGTCACCGGTCGTGTCTTCTAAAAAAACAATCTCTCCTGAATCGAATTTTTCTTCCCGGCAGACCTCCTGGATTTTTATAATATCTTCATCTGACAATGATTTGAAAAAATATGCCTCTTTCAGGGATTGGAAATGGTGCTTCATAGCTGTCCGATCATGATAAGTATTTAGTGCTTGAACGAAAACCCGCCTGACCCTTCAGGCCGATGGACGAACAAAGGGATAATTGAGGTGAAGAAAAAATCTTTTTTGAATTTTCTGTAAACCAGGCCGTCTTTACAGAATCCTCAGCTTTTGAATGGCATTTACAACGACCTTAACCGCCCGGTCAATTTCCGCCTGGGTCGTCATTTTCCCTATGCTGAACCTCACCGTTCCCTTGCCCCAGTCTTCGGTTATGCCCATAGCTGTAAGCACATGGGAAATTTCCACGGTATCAGAATGACAGGCCGCCCCCGCAGAAGCAGCCACTTCCAGCCCGATCTCCTCTAAAATCCGGTTGGCTTCAAGGCCGTAAAACGACAAATTTAATGTGTTAGGCAGTCGAAGCTCCGGGGGGCCGTTTAAGCGTACCTGTTTGGTCTTTGCCGTAATTCCGTCATGAAGCCGGTCGCGGAGTTTTTTCATATGGGCCATATTTTTTTCCAAATCCCGGTGCGCTATTTCACAGGCTTTGCCCAGGCCGACGATTTCAATCACATTTTCCGTGCCCGCCCGTCGCCCGTCTTCCTGGCCCGCGCCATGACAAAACGGTTCCAGCTTCAGCGACTTTTGAATATACAAGGCCC
>JAGGYV010000247.1 GCA_021162325.1 Desulfobacteraceae bacterium
AGGGTGCGAAGGAGAGTATTCGGTCTGACGGAATGACTAAAACTAACGAATAAGGTTAGATTGTGAGAGCGGAGCGAGCCACGATCTTATCCAACTGTTGAGCAGCCCGTCCGGGGGTGTCGTATATCGGGTAACTACTTCTCACAAATACCGTGGAGGCTCTAATAATCAATACATGTACCGGTCAGAAGCACAGGAAATCTAGAAAGAGTTTGATGTGAAAAATGTATGTGTTGGCATAGGATTACTGTTTTTTTCTTTTTTCTTCTTCCTGTGCGATGGATCAACAGGGGAAAGTACAAACTTCTACAAAGGATCATTTGCAGAATAAACATCCCGAGCAAAACAAAAAGGTTAATACGATTAAATCGAAAACCAACAGCATTCACAGCCACAGCTTTTTGAGTTTGTGGTCATTTCAGCTCGCCAAGAACAAGAGGCTGAACCCCCAAATAGGGGATGAAAATCAGCAAAACAACTTTAGCGGGCTAATCCACGGCTGGAAAAACCAAAAAGTACATGAAAAAAAGGCCATTTTATGGCAGAAAATATCTATATCCGGCTAAAACTGGATACTTTTCAACACCTTTTATTTATCGCCATCAAGTGGTGTTGGGACAATGCGGTATTAATATCCGTGGTCGGGGTCGGCTGCTTTACCATATTGTATGATTGCAAGACCTGCCCTCCCCCTTATGTGAACCCGCCCGCCAGCCAATTTATTGAAAACCAAAAAAAAACTAAAGTGGAGATAATTGTAAGCCGATGTAGATATAAGGCGTATCTATTTTGTGGAAAAAGCCGCTAGAATCATTTTTTTTCACTTAAAAGCGATAATTATCGGAGAGTATTAGTTATGTCCCATTTCCTTGCTAAAAAAGAACTGATCTCGAATCACTTTAAATTTCGTACTTTGCTTCGTTGTGAAGACAATTTAAAACACAGTCCAGAAGTAAGTAATTATTTTTCCAGGTATTTTGAAAAATCTAAAAGAATTGCCGGTGAGCCGCTTAACTTAGCGGTTATGGGAGAGTTCAGTGTCGGGAAATCATCACTTATAAATCGTTTACTGGGAGTTGATTTTTTACCGGTTGGCATAACACCTATTACCTCAGTTGTTACAACGATGAAATATGGGGAAAATGAAAAGAATAAAGTGAAGATACGCTATTATGCTGACAATGGTGAGGAAGAAACTTTTGGTTATGAGTCATATTCGATTTTAGCTGATTATCAAAAAGCAAGTGAAATAGACAATGAAGTGTATTGGCGGAAAGCAAAAAGCATCAAGGAAATCGTGGTCTACCTGGACAATGATAACCTGAAGAAATTTAATATTATTGACACCCCGGGTTTTAACCACAGCGAAAAATGTGACACAATTACCAGGGAGCTGTTCGACCAGCTGAATTTTGTTGTCTGGATGTTTGACGCCGCTCAAGTAGGCAAGTTGACCGAGAGTGTTTTACTCAATGAACTGTTTGCAAAAGTGAAGAATGTTTACGCGATTATCAATAAGAGCGATATTGTCGATCCGGTAAATCTTGATCAGGTTGTGAGCGAATGGAATGAAAAAATTTCCGGGGCATATCAGGGGAAATTCATCAATAAAGAAATACCCTGTATTTCCTTGAAAAACTTCAGGGGCGAATTTGCCCACCGCTATCAACGTTTTAATGATGATTTTAATGTTTCCATCATTAGTGAGGATTACTCTATTTCAAGTCAGGAGATTGAATCTCTCTATGATGAAATGCATCTGCATTTGGTGCAGATGCAGCCTGAGCTTGAAGCTCTGCAGGCTGATCTGGATGCATTATTTACAGATTTTATCAACTACAGCAGGTCCGCAGATTTCAAAAAGTATGTAGACGAATTATCAGAGGAAATATTTACCATAGTTGTGAAATTAATCCGGGATGTGGTTGTCGAAATTACCGCCTCAGACATACATGAAAAATTACCGTCACAGAATCCGACGATCAAATTCTATTGTCTCTATAGAACATTTGAAAAAATTGAACAGTTAAAAGAAACAGTCGGGAAAGTTTATAAAGATTATTGGGAATTTTATGAAAAAAAATTTGAGCAATTTGAAAAATCAGTGGATGAATTTGTGGCAAAATTTACCAGTTTATATCCTGATGATTTGAAAAAGGGAATGAAAGAGGATATTGCTTATTGTAAATCAGTTATTATTGGATTTAAGGCCAAGAAACATATACTGGCAACAACCGGCTATATGTTCGGGTTGTTGTCAGATAATTTTATTTATGAAAAATTTGTCAGAGAAAGTAGCAGGAAAATGGATGATGTTATAACCAAGAAGGCTAAAACATTATGGGGAACTTTTTCTGAAGTTGAGAAAAATAATAAAGTAACTGTTAAGACAGATATGAGCGATAAAAATGCATTATTAAATGTTGCCGGTGAACTGAACAGGGAAATTATTGTCCGGCTTTTTAAACTTGATCTCGAAACTGCAGAGATTGAAAATACTTTGCGTGAATTAAAAGATAAAATTAATTTTTCCACAAAAAATATAAGCACGCAGCTGCTTGATATCAGCGAGGAAATGAGGGTGGCAAAATGTTGATATTGGATGATGTCGGGAAAAAATCTTTTTTGAAGCTCCTTTATACTACGATGATTCAGGATAAAATATTGTCTAATGAGGAAGAAAATACTCTGGAATTGATTGCCAGGGAAATTTTTCAACTTGATGATTATGAAGAAACAAATTTGAAAACGCCTGAAAAAACCGCCAGGGAAATTAATAAAATAAAAAGTGATACGGCTATTATCAACCTGGTTGAAATCTTACTGTATATTGCCGAGAAAAGTGAAAAGAAACAAGTGATGGCATTTTTACGGAGTGCTTTTGAAAATGCAGCAATATCTGCTGATGTTAAAAGTAAAATAATGGAAATGATGGGTTAGGGAGGGATTATTATGAACAGTAAAAAGAAGCTGGTGATTATAGTTTCGTGTCTTATCGTGTTTATGGGTTTATTGATAGTTATGAATAAATCATCTGATCAACAGCAAAAATTGTCGAGACAGCAAAAATTGATGCGACAGAAATATTATGATCTTGATAAAAAATTTAGACGTGCACAACATCTCTTTAATGACAATGACACAGAAATAAAAGATGTATTGAATAAAGCTGAAAAATTATTACCGCAGTGTAAAGATAAAGAGCTAGAGACAAAAATAGAGAAACTGATCAGAAAATGTGAAAGTGATTTGTATTGGTGATAATTTTATACCTTTGAAAATATCAACATTCCTGATTAAGGAGTTTTAAATGAAATGTGAGATTGATCTCTCCGCGGCTGAAAAAGCTATTTCCTGTCTGCAGAAATATGATGAAGACAAAGCTTTGCAGCAGCTTGAAATTTATCGTTTTATCGAAGAACTGGAAGAGGCTAAATCGATTTATCATAATTATAAGTTCAAAATAGTACTGCTGGGTGAATTTTCAGCGGGAAAGTCATCAATCATAAATGCCATTATTGGTGATGAGATTCTACCGATCAGCTATACACCGACGACAAATCTGATTAATGAGGTTTATTTTGGTGCTGAGAACTATGTTGAACTCAAGGACCAACCGTCAACCAGAGTACCTCTTTCCCAGGCGGTCATTGCCGAGCTGTCATCAAAATATGATAATGACCGGTTGTGTACCGTAGTTTCCCGGCAGGATCATTCACTCGATAACTTTGTGTTGTTTGATACCCCCGGGACCAACGATCCCTCAAGCCTTTCCGAAAAGATTATTTTTGACTTGGTAGGGGAAGTTGATATCGTTCTTTTTGTCCTGAATGCAAACCAGGCCTTCAGACAGAGTGAGGTTGAGTTGCTGGCCGATATTGTCAGGAAAAAAGATATTGGCAAATTCTTTTTTGTCTTGAACCATGCGGACAACCTGGACAATCCTTATCAGGTAAAAAAGAGTTTCGTTGAAAATCTGGCAAAGCTGACCGGCCAAAATACAGCTGAACTGAAGAATTCTGTTTTCATGCTGTCGGCAAAAAATGCTCTTGCCGGGAAAACGGCAAGCGACAGTGGCATGGTAAAGGCAAGCGGAATTAGCAGCCTGGAGAAAAGTATCGTCAACTATATAAACAGGAACAGAAAAGAGCTCCTGGCGGAAGCGATTCAAAGGGACGTGGCCAGGCAGTTGGCGCTTCTTTATAATTTATGTGAAGCATTTCTGGATAAATTGGATGGTACATATCTACAGTATCAACAGCAGATTGAGGCAGTTGAAAAAGAAATTAATGCCTTTAGTGCCGATATCGAAGCTGAAAAAGGGGCTTTGAGAGAAAATATTATGGTGCTGGAAAATGATTTCAAAAAGGATATAGAGCTGGCAATCAACAATGTGAAGCAAATTGTCGGTGATGAAATAGATACTATCCCCGATGATAAACTTTTTAATTCCAGGTATGTTGAATTGAGAACCAAAAAGCTGCTGGAAGATTTGATTGGTGAAGCGGCTGGAAGATATGTCGAGGCCCTGGGGGAGTTGTTTACTTCTTTTGATCAGGAGGTTTTGGCGAAGTTTAAACCGCACCAGTTGCAGATCCAAACCTTGCAGAAATCTCAGAAAAGCAAGCATGTGCTCAATTCTCTGGCAGCGGTCGGTGCGGTGAGTGCCGGAACAACAATATTGCCCTATGCCGGAGCCGTGTTGGCCGGAGGCAGCCTGGTGGGGGGGCTTGGTGCAATTTCTCCGACATTGCTAGCAATTCCTGTTTTCGGCCCATTTTTGGCGGCTGCTGCCGGCGCCGGTGCCGCCGCCCTGCCCGTCGTTGGTGCCTTTGTTGCCGGTGCTGTTGCAGTGGTGGGGAAGGCTGCCCTCTGGGGATTGAAAGCTGCAAAAAATTGTGCCGGGACAATTGAGAAAAAAGCCCAGAGAATGAATTATAAACGGGAGGTTCTCAAAGCTCTCGATGTTGTAAAAAGAGAGATGCTGGCAGGGCAGAATATATCCCTGGAGCTGGATAAATTTATTTTGCAATATATCGAAGAGAAATTCCCGGAAAAAACCATCCTGGAACGAAAAATGAAAGTAATAAATGAAAAATATCAGAATGTCACTGAAAAGGATCAAGGAACAATAGAGCTTGTAAACCAGCTGATGGAAGATATTTCATTGATCTGTATCCACT
>JAGGYV010000125.1 GCA_021162325.1 Desulfobacteraceae bacterium
ATTTGCGCGCCTTGAATTTGAACTTTTATACTTTGCCGTCGGAATCCGACTTTTTACGGGACTATCAATTTTAGATAGCGAATTATTTGTTTCTCCTCCCCAGTCGCTGCCTTGTTAGGGACGCGAAAAAAAGGCGAGCCTCCCGGCAGGCATTCCAGGACAGAGTCCTGGAATGCGAGAATCCCCCTATGCCCCAAAATTCCAAGCCATTATGCCAGCCCGAAAATCGACATATCATCATCGAATATCATTGATTTTGAGGAGGCATTCTCATATTATTAGTTGTTAAGAATAAAAAAATAAATACTTACGTCATAGAATACGATGATGCGAGAAAAAATGGCCAAAATACACACTCAGATGCTTTTTGCAGCCCTGAAAAAACTAAAGAATGCCTTTACCGACCTGTTGCCCATCATCCTGGTGATTGCCTTTTTCCAACTTGTCGTACTCAGACAGCCGCTGCCGCAGCTGGGTGAAATAATTTTTGGGACAATTCTCGTAATCATCGGGTTAAGCCTTTTTGTTCAAGGCCTTGAGATGGGTCTGTTTCCCATCGGTGAGGCAATGGCGCATGCCCTGGCCCGAAAAGGAAGCATTTTCTGGCTGCTTTCTTTTTCATTTGCACTTGGTTTTTCAACCACAGTAGCAGAACCAGCGCTCATCGCCGTTTCACAAGAAGCGGCCGAAATTGCCTCGCAGGGCAATCTCATTAATCCAGATGAAGTTTCTGAAAAAAGATATGCCCTGGGCTTGCGATTATCCGTAGCCTTTTCCGTGGGAATGGCCATCTTGGTTGGTGTATTGCGGATCCTCCGAGGATGGCCCCTTCATTACCTGATCATCGGCGGCTATATGATTGTCATGTTATTGACGTCAATTGCCCCGAAAGAGATCATCGGCATCGCCTATGATGCCGGCGGGGTTACGACATCCACTATTACCGTTCCTCTGGTTACGGCTTTAGGCGTTGGGCTGGCATCTATCATTAAAGGTCGCAATCCGTTAGTAGACGGATTCGGGCTTATCGCCTTTGCCTCTTTGATGCCCATTATATTTGTTATAGGCTATGGGCTGATTATTTTTAAATAAATGAACATTATGACTTTTTTGATTGATTTTAGTGAAATACTGATCGCTACCTGCCGGGATGTCCTGCCGATAATTGTCCTGATAACCGGTTTTCAGTTGCTGGTGTTGCGCCAGCCGATTCCGCACCTGCGCCGTGTCATTGTCGGCGGGGTGTTTGTCGTTTTAGGACTGGCGCTTTTCCTTGCCGGACTTGAAAAAGCCTTGTTTCCCCTGGGCGAACTAATGGCCGAACAGTTATCGGACCCGACTTTTATTTACGGCTCAGATGCCGGTGCAGCCCGAGTGGACTGGAAAGCCTATGGCTGGGTTTATCTTTTTGGCGCCATGATCGGGTTTGCCACCACCATCGCCGAGCCCGCTCTCATTGCGGTTGCTTTTAAAGCCAATGAGGTGTCTGCCGGCACCATCAGCCAGTGGGGACTGCGCATTACCGTGGCAATCGGTGTTGCTGTAGGAATCAGTCTGGGCACCTTTCGAATTGTCACCGGCACACCACTTTATATTTATATTCTTGCAGGATACGTTATTGTGGTCATACAGACAATATTTGCGCCAAAAAACATCATTTCTCTGGCATATGATTCAGGCGGGGTCACCACATCGACGGTTACCGTCCCCCTGGTAGCTGCACTCGGACTGGGATTGTCTGCGTCCGTTCCCGGTCGCAACCCTGCTTTAGACGGATTCGGGCTTATCGCTTTTGCCAGTCTGTTTCCGATTATTACCGTACTGGGCTATGCGCAATGGGTACACTGGTCTGTCAACCGCGCCAAAAAAAATCTCATGGAGGGTAGCAATGCGATTTAAAATCATTTTAGCATCTGTTAAAACGGAAAAAACCAATCCGGTGGTTGATGCGGCCAAACAGGCCGGCGCCACCGGCGCGACAGTGATTCCGGCACGCGGCACCGGCATCCGCGAGGCAAAAACATTTTTTGGCCTTACCTTAGAAGCCCAGACCGACATTATCATGTTTTTAATTGAAGAACATATTGTTGAAGATATTTTGGATGCAATAAACATAGCCGGCGAGTTCAGCAAACCGGGAACCGGCATTGCCTTTGTTTTGCCGGTGGAACGCGTCATCGGTTTAGAAAGCCAGATAACGCGATTTAAAGATGAAGTGCGGGATCAGTATTTTTGAAAACATCAAATAATAATTATGGGAAGACTACGTAGGGTGGATTAGCGGAGCGTAATCCACCATTTGTGATGGCCGTTTTCTACTTTCGGCATCATGTTCACCGTGGGCGATATCCGGAAAACCGGGGAATGGGTGTTATTAATATTCGCATCAATTCGTATCAAAGCATGGTTTAAATATTCGGTGGATTACGCTTCGCTAATCCACCCTACAAGCGCTTATGGGCATAACCCATGAACATTTTAACCTGACTAAAGGGAACCCAAAAATGACTTCAACAAAAACGCCAATTGTACGGGCAAGAGACGTTATGCATAAAGGAATAATATCTATCAATGGCATGGCCACTGCAAAAGAAGCCGCGGCAAAAATGCGGGCCAAACAAGTGCCATCCCTGATAGTGGAAAAACGGCACCCGGATGATGCCTGGGGCATCATCGCCGTCCAGGATTTAATCCGGGACGTAATCATCCCCGGACGATCTTCTGCTGATGTGAATGTTTATGAAATTATGGCAAAACCGGTCATTACCGTACCGGCTGACATGGATATCCGATATGTGGCCCGCCTTATTTACCGGGCAGGCATCCGGAGAGCGCCGGTCGAAGATTGTGGAGAGCTTGTCGGCATGGTTGCTTTGTCGTCTTTAATTTTAGATAATGAATTATTTTGACCCTGTTACAATCCTGCATTATAATCATATGCGCTTTATCGTTTGTCCTTTCCACAAAAATAATAAATCGGTGGAGAGATTCTGTATAAAATCATGGCAAGCTGGATGTAGATGTCAAAAGATACAGGAAGAGGCTAATGGAAATTCAATCAAAACAAAATCCCCCCTCACGAAAAAAAACAGCGGCAAAAGGGTATGAAGGGTTTAAAAAGTCTGTCATCTTACATTACGGGTGGCTCTTTGTGGCTATGTGGACGGCGGCCATGGTTCTGATGGCAGGCTGGAATATTTTCACCGTGTACAAAAACACACTGAACGCAGCATGTATTCAGGCGGATGGTTCATTTGAAAAGGATCTGGTCTACCGCCGCTGGGTCGCCAGCCATGGTGGCGTCTATGTACCGTCGACCGATAAAACACCACCCAATCCCTATCTGTCTCATATCAAAAATCGCGATATCACGACCACGTCCGGCCGGGAATTGACATTGATGAATCCAGCTTACATGACCCGCCAGGTACAGGAACTCGGGCGGAAGCAATACGGCCACCAGGGCCATATCACCAGCCTGAACCCGCTTCGCCCGGAAAATATACCGGATGCATGGGAGGCCGAAGCACTCCGGGCGTTCGAACACGGCGAAACCAAGGTGGCCGAACTTGCGAAAATTGATAACACGGACTACCTGCGCCTGATGCGGCCGATGATCACCGAGTCTCGTTGTATGAAGTGCCACGAAAAACAGGGCTACAAGGTTGGCGACCTGCGCGGCGGGATCAGTGTATCGGTGCCGATGGCACCCCTGTGGACGCCCATGTATCATCATATGACCCTTGTGGGCATTGGCTATGCCCTTATTTGGCTCCTGGGCCTGGGCGGAATCGGTTTTGCTGTAATGCGCATCAATCGGCATATCACTGATCGCATCCTTGTGGAAGCGCAATTCAAAGGATTGTTTGATACCATGCCCAGCGGTGTCGCCATATATGAGGCCACAGAAGATGGGAACGATTTTATATTTAAACATTTCAACCGCGCAGCAGAAGGCATTGAAGATATCAAAAGGCAGGACCTGATCGGCCGGAAAGTGACGGAAATATTTCCCGGCATTAAAGCGTCCGGCCTGCTTGACGTATTTAAACAGGTCTGGGAAACCGGACATCATGAGGAATATCCAGTTGTCGAATATAAGGATGAACGAATTTCCGGGTGGCGGGAAAACCGCGTTTTCAAGCTCCCCTCAGGAGATATTGTCGCGGTGTACAAAGACCTCACAATACAAAAAAATGCCGAGGCGGAAAAAGTTCGGCTCGAAGCCCAGCTCCAGCAGGCCCAGAAGATGGAATCCGTGGGCCGTCTGGCAGGCGGGATAGCCCATGATTACAACAATGCCCTTTCCGTGATCATTGGATTTACTGAAATGGCGATTGAAGATGTGGACCCGGAAGGGCCGCTGCGTGCCAATCTCGATGAAGTCTTTAAGGCTGCCAAGCGCGCGGCAGACATTACCCGGCAACTGCTGGCTTTTGCCCGCAAACAGATCATCGCCCCCATAGTGCTTGACTTGAATGAGAACGTGGAAAGTACGCTCAAAATGCTCCGGCGCCTTATCGGCGAGGATATTGATCTTGTCTGGCTGCCGGGAAAAAACCTGTGGCCTGTCAAGATGGACCCCACCCAGATCGATCAGATCCTGGCCAACCTGTGCGTCAACGCCCGGGACGCCATCGACGGTGTGGGTAAAGTCACGATTGAAACGGAAAACACATCCTTTGATGAAGACTATTGCGCTGATCACCCCGGCTTTGTTCCCGGCGATTTTGTCTTGCTGGCCGTGAGCGATAACGGCTGTGGTATGGACAAGGAAATACTGGACAAAATTTTTGAGCCGTTTTTCACCACAAAGGATGTGGATAAGGGTACCGGCCTGGGGTTGGCCATGCTCTACGGCATCGTCAAGCAGAATAACGGATTCATCAATGTCTACAGCGAACCGGACAAAGGGACGACCATCAAGATCTACCTGTCCCGGCATAAGGGAAAAGCTACCGACACCCAGGAAGAAAGCCCGGCCGAAATTCCGCCAGGCCAAGGGGAGACGCTCCTGCTGGTGGAGGATGATCTCCCGGTCCTGAAACTCGGCAAAAAAATTCTTGATGGGCTGGGTTACACCGTGCTGACCGCAGGCACACCTGAAAAGGCCATTGGCCTGGCAAAAGAACACGCTGGCGAAATTCACCTGCTTGTCACGGACGTGATCATGCCGGAAATGAACGGACGTGAACTGGCCCAAAGGCTGCAACTCATTTACCCGGACATAAAACACATGTTCATGTCCGGATATACGGCCAATGCCATCGCCCATCACGGTGTCCTGGATAAAGGCGTACACTTTATCCAGAAGCCGTTCTCCAGAAGAGATCTGGCAGTGACCGTTCGAAAAGCGTTGGATAGTGACGTAGGGTGGATTAGCGAAGCGTAATCCACCGTGTATCATCGGGGTGAACATAGTATTGGACATAGGGCGGATTACGCTTCGCTAATCCGCCCTACATGATATTTTTCAATTTTCAATAATCAATTTTCACTTTAAAGGGCGACATCCTCAAATATTCAATTTTCAATAGTCAATTTTCACTTTAAAGGGCCCTTGTTTACCGACATTAAGGAATTTTTTATATGACTGACAAACCAACCTATGAAGAATTAGAAAAAAGAGTCCTCGAATTGGAGCGAGCTGAGTTTGAGTGCAAACAGGTAGAAAGAAAATTACACAAAGAAATAAATTTCAACAAGACTTTGATTCACGCATCTCCTACCTTTTATGTCGCGATAAGCTCTGAAGGTAAGACGATAATGGTAAACGAAACAATGCTTCATGCCCTTGGATATAAACAAGAAGAAGTTGTTGGAAGAGATTACATGACAACTTTTGTTCCGAAAAAATATCGTAAAGAGTTATCCGGAATATTTGATAAACTTGTGAAGTTTAACAGACCCACTCTGAATGAAAATTATATCCGGACCAAAGAGGGTAAGGAACTTTTGGTTGAATGGCATGGAAGGCCTGTTTTTAATGAAAAAAATGAATTCGACTATTTTATAGGTGTGGGTATCGACAGAACCGAACGCAAGCAGGCGGAGGAGGCGCTATCTGAAAAAACCATCATGCTCGACAATATACTAAGGTCTTCCACTGATATGGCCATCGCTACGACAGATCTGGATTTTCGGATTACCTATTATAATCCAATGGCAGAAAAATTTTTTGGTTATTCCGCTAAAGAAGTTATCGGCAAAAAAGTTCAGGAGATGCATACGAAGGAAAATGTAAGTCCCGAACGATTTGAACAAGCTATAGAAGAGGTGAGGCAAAACGGCAAATATAATTATTTTCTGGAGCAGCAGACACCAAAAGGACTTCGACATCTGGAATCACGCGTATCCGGAATTTTTGATTCCAAAGAAAAAATGACCGGCTTTGCACTTTTTACTCAAGACATCACCGACCGAAAACGAGCCGAGGAGGCGCTGCGGGAAAGTGAGAAACGATTTTCAAAAACCTTCCACGCCAATCCCAATATAGTCGCTATCACGTCTTTGAAGGATGGACGCTATATTGATGTGAATGCAAGCTTTATAAGAATTCTGGGTTATTGCCGTGAAGAAATCATTGGCCGCACATCTCATGAATTGAAGATCTGGGTTGATCCGATTGATCGCGAAAAACTGATGCAATTCATAAAGAAGGACAAAAGAGGAAGTCTGCCGGAAATAAAGATTCGCTCGAAGTCAGGCGAAATTTTCAATATGATATTCGGAGCCCAAAAGATCAAGTTGAGCGGTGAAGAATGTCTCATCACCACGGCGCATGATATCACTGAACGCAAACAACTTGAAGCTCAACTTCAACAGGCCCGAAAAATGGAGTCCATCGGCACTTTGGCAGGCGGCATTGCCCATGATTTTAATAATCTGCTCTACATGATTACCGGAAACGCGGAACTGGCGCTTGACGATACCCCGGAATGGAATCCGGTGCATGACAACCTTAAAGAAATCAAGG
>JAGGYV010000321.1 GCA_021162325.1 Desulfobacteraceae bacterium
CCCGGGGAAGCCAAAAAATCGGTTGAAATATTAAGTTTCCTCAACTGTGATCGCGTTTGTCTCACATACTTCAATGCAGCTTTCGCAACCAAGGCATTCTTCCGCATTAACCGGAACGGATTTACCATCCTGCATTTCAAATACCTCAACAGGACATACATCTACACACTCTTCACAGCCTTCACATTTTTCAGCGTCTACAACAGGATTAAAAGCCATCTTAATTTTCTCCTTTTTTAAATATTTTTTACGTCAACAATATACTCTCTTCTATATTTCATATATATGAAAAATTTTCCTACATTAATTATAAAATCGAGTCAAGGATTCTTACATTTTTTTGATAGAGAAGTGAAAAAAAAACGGTATATCGGAATTGCGCAAATTTTTTGGCAATTCCCCTATATCTCAAAAAATCCGATCAACGAATTTAACCAGTTGCTTTCATTTTGTTTTGACAATATTTTATCCTTTGAAAAAAAGTTGCAAACATCAACAGGATCAGCTTCAGGCAAAATATAGAGTTTAAAATTTAATTTTTGATCCGCCTCACAATTAAAATCAGGCAGACGAATCTGACCCGGGCCGGACCATGGAGTAGTGGCCAGATGCGTCAAACATTGCTCCAATTCTCTTATGACTGTCTCCGGCTGATCCCAGGAAATCCCTTTAACAGAAAATATCATTTCCAAATCTTTTACTTGATCCGCAATCTCATCAAACACAGCCGGACTGTTTGTTACAAAAAATGCAGATTCATGCGCCGCATTTTTCATCAACTGAAACCAGGCGGCCATTCGCGAACCGGTCATATACGTACCGAAATCATTTTTAAACAAACTTTCTTTCGGCGGGTCAAGGATTTTTTCCTCACCGGTCATACGGGTGAACAAAACCAGTTCATCATCTATTGACAATGCCAGTTCCTGGTCAACCTCGTTCTGTTGCAAATCCAGTTCCTGGGCCATTAAAAGAAACAGCCGTGACAAAAAAACAGGGTCCGGATCAAAAGCGTCATTCTCCTGATTTTTTAAAATATCCGTTCGAATCTGAGCGGTAAAGGTTTTACTGGAAAACCCATTTTTGAAAATATCCTTTAATGAGGCTTCGTCACCCTGATGGAGACGTCCCCATTGCGTAAATTCTTTTAAGCAACTGATCAGGCGGTCTTCATCTTCAATATACGGAACACGGATGTCAATACATCCATTTTCCGCTAATTGGCGAAGTGCTTTTGGCTGACTATTCAAAACCGGCTGCAAAACAATTATCCGGCCTAAAATTTGACTTAAGGGCTGTGCAATGGCCTCCGGAATATACGTAAACGGAAAATAAATCGGTTTCATCATTTTATCTCTATATTTTTAAGTCCTGGACATCCAGCCCCAGCGCCCGCAACTCGTCTCTTATCTGGTCCGCTTTTTCAAAATCTCCGGCATTTCTGGCTGCCTCTCTTTTTTTCAACAATTCATGGAGGCCGGGGTCCACTTCTTTTGGTTTAAAATCAAAAATTTTAATCACATCATCAACACTTGCAAACGCGCTTAACAACACGGCCGCATTGTCGGAATTTATCTTCTGGTCTTTAATCAATATATTGATTTTTTTAATAATATTAAAGATATCCACCAAGGCACGGGGGAAATTCAAATCATCATCCATGGCGGAAATAAACCCCTGCTTAATATCATAGACCAACTGATCAATATCCGGATACTCGCTTCCGTCCTTGATATCCATTAACGCATGAACACAGGAATCAATCCGCTTTACGGATCTTCGGGTTTGGATAAGCAACCGGGTTTTGGAAAATGTGAGCGGTTTACGGTAATGGTTAGAAACCAGCCAAAAACGGATTTCCCTATGGGTAAACCCCTCTTTAATGAGTTCGTCTAAGGTCGGCAACGTTTGTTTTTCACCATCAGCGGCCTTATTTCCCATCAATACACGCTCACAATGAATCCAGTACTTTGCTAAGGGTTTTCCGGTAACCGCCTTGGCAATGGCGAGTTCATTTTCATGATGCGGAAAAACAAGTTCCCGGCTGCTGGTGTGAATATCATAAGATTCTCCCAGATATTTCATGGACATGGCCGCGCATTGGATGTGCCAGGACGGGCGGACATTCCCCCATTCGGTTTTTACATAAATGCCCCGTTTTAACTCAGATAGCCGGGCACGCTTCATTAACGTGAAATCCCGCGGATTATTCTTTTCATATTCATCTAAGTCAACAGTTGCACCGAGTTTAATTTTATTTAGGTCAATGCCGGACAATTTTCCGTATTCAGGGAACCCGCCGATATTAAAATACAGAGATCGCAGTTTTTCATAGGCAGCGCCCTTGTCCATCAGTTTTTTCACCAGACTGACCATATCATCAATATGTTCACTGGCTCTTGGATATTTTTCCGCCGGCTTGATCATCAACCGTTCCAGATCGTTCTTGAACAGATCAATGTATTTTTGCGTAAAATCTGAAAGCGGTTCACCGGCAGCTTCAGACCCCTGAATGGTCTTGTCGTCAAAGTCCGTGATATTCATGATATGAGTAACTAAATACCCGCGAAACTCCAAATAACGGCATAAAATATCGGAAAATACAAATCTCCGACATGCTTCTATGTTCATCCGGGCGTCGGCTGTAGGACCACATGAGTAAACCGAGACTTTACCGGGGTGAAGTGGTTCAAACGGCTCTTTGGATCGACTCAAGGTGTTAAACAGGTGAAGGTCCACTTTCTTTTTTACGGCAAACAGCGGTGTGCTCAAATATCTTTCACCACTGTCCGGAAAAATGACCACAATCGTCCCTTCCGTCATTTCCGCTGCCTTTTTTGCCGCAATAACCATGGCCGCACCACTGCTCATACCGACAAAAAGACCTTCTTCTTTGCCAAGACGCCGGGTCATTTCAAACGCTTCTTCATCATCGATATTGATAATTTCATCAATGAGCCGTTTATCAAAAATCTCCGGACGGTAGGCTTCTTTTAAATTTTTTAATCCCTGAATTTTATGACCGAGATACGGTTCCACGCCGATAATTTTTATATTGGGGTCATACTCACGAAATCGTTTGGCAACCCCGATGACGGTTCCGGTGGTTCCAATCGTTGCCACAAAAGCGGACATCCGGCCATCTGTCTGCCGAATAAGCTCATCTGCGGTGCCGGAATAATGGGCCATCCAGTTTGCTTCATTATTGTATTGGTCGGTCATGAAATACCGGTCCGGATCTTCACGAACAATCCGATAGACTTCTTCTATCGCACCGTCGGTTCCCAGATGACCGGGTGTTAATAAAATCTCCGCACCCCGGGCAGCTAATATTTTTCGACGCTCAACACTGACCGCTTCAGACATGGCCAGCAGCAATTTATACCCCTTAATCGCGCAGACCATAGCCAGCCCGATTCCCGTGTTGCCGCTGGTGGCCTCGATGACAATTTTATCACGTGTCAGGGCACCAGATTTCTCACCCTGTTCAATCATGGACAAGGCAGGCCGATCCTTTATGGACCCCCCCGGATTTACATATTCAATCTTTGCTAAAATTTTAACATTAGGATTCGGATTCAAGCGATTGATTTCAACCAGCGGTGTATTACCGATAGCGTTTAAAATCGAATGATGCATTCAAAGTTCCTCAGACATATAAATAATTGGACTTTTTTTACGAAGCCGTCCTTTTTAACAAACTCGTAAAAAATCGAATTTCGATGGCAAAAAAAAAAGTTCCACCAAATCTTAAAATTGGCGAGGCGCGCAAATCCTGAGTAATGATTCGTACTTAGCGTACTTTGAAGAAACGAGGAATGCAGCGCAACACAGAATTTGGACTTTTTACGAAGCCGTCATTTTTGCTTTTCTAAACATCTCCCCAGGTGTTCTAAAATTTTTTCACCCACTTTTACCGGGTCCATGGAAGCATCCACAACCACAAATCGATCCGGCTCCTGCCGGGCAAGTGCCAGGTACCCATTGCGAACACTTTCATGAAACTGAAGTTTCTCATTTTCAAACCGGGTTTCTGATTCAGACCTTGAACCGTCATTGATTTGCTTCCAGGCACGTTTTAGGCCTATTTCCGGATTGAGATCCAGTATAAACGTCATATCCGGCGCAAGACCTTCGAGCACCAGACGGTTGAGCTGCTGAATCAGGGAAATATCAATCCCTCGGGTAAACCCTTGATATACTGTTGTTGAATCATAAAACCGGTCACATATCACTATTTTACCGGATTCAATCATCGGATTAATGAGTTCCTTAATATGCTGAACCCGATCTGCTGCATACAGCAATAACTCCGTCATTGGATGGATATTAATATTTCCCGGATCCAGCAGAATGGATCGGATTTTCTCTCCTATCACAGTGCCGCCGGGTTCTTTGGTAATTATATAATCCAGACCGAATTTTTGAAAATATGACGCAATATAGTCAATCTGGGTTGTTTTTCCAGAACCTTCAATGCCCTCAAGTGTAATCAGCATCTAAAAAATCCATTGTTAAAAAGTTTTTCATGGTGACGAATCACCACTGTATCGAAAAATAACGTATCAATCATTTCAATAAATGATTGGCTTAGTTATTTGAAAGATATCAACAGGTACTTTACCGGCAGAATAAAATTTATTTTTTATTATTTTAAATATTTAAAATCAATAACATTATGCGGCGACTTAACTTTTCTCCAGGTTGCCGACATATAAAAATATCATACCCATTGCGTCGGCTTTAGGGTTCGGAAATAAATAAGTCATCGAATTTGGCGCTGGAATTTTTTTCGTCTTCAAGGCGCTTTGCCGAGAGCATAGCTGGCTATTTGACCGACAAAGCAACACAGAAGACGGGAAAAATAA
>JAGGYV010000145.1 GCA_021162325.1 Desulfobacteraceae bacterium
CGCTATGGCATATGTTATTATGCCGGGCGGTTTCGGGACGTTAGATGAACTTTTTGAAGCCGTCACATTGATTCAGACCAAGCGGGTGAAACCGCTTCCGGTCATTTTATTTGGTTCGGAATACTGGGGTGGACTGGTTGAGTGGATAAAAGCCAGACTGCTGGAAGGAAAGCTGATTTCCCCCGGTGATCTGGATATTTTAAAGGTGACCGATGATCCTGAAGAAATATTAAAGATTGTGAAGGATGTTGCCGCGCTGGTTTCGTAAAATTTATTTGAAACGTTCAGTTTAGCTTCTTCTCTCTAATTTTTCCGGTTTATCCGGGTTAGGTTAAATATATGAAAACATCTCATCAGGTTCTTTTTCAAGACGCAAAAAAAATGAAATCGCTTAAGTCCGGGAGCGTTGACCTGGTGGTCACTTCGCCGCCGTACCCTATGATCGAAATGTGGGATACCGTATTTTCCGAAAATAATCCCAAAATTTGTTCCGCGCTTCAGGCGGAAAACGGTGGCATGGCATTTGAGTTGATGCATAAGGAGCTTGATGACGTCTGGAAAGAGGTGGTCCGTGTTTTGAGAACCGGTGGGTTTGCGTGCATTAATATCGGCGACGCGGTCCGGACCATTCATGATAATTTTATGCTTTACCCTAATCATTCCAGAATATTAACATCGCTTTATCAAAAGGGTTTATCCCCGCTGCCGGCAATCATCTGGCGAAAGCAGACCAATGCGCCGAATAAATTCATGGGGTCCGGGGTCTTGCCGGCGGGTGCGTATGTGACGCTGGAGCATGAGTATGTGTTGATATTTCGAAAAGGCGGAAAACGGGAATTTGGTACCGAGAAATACCGGGCCGGTCGTCAGAACAGCGCGTTGTTCTGGGAAGAACGGAACCAGTGGTTTTCAGATGTCTGGATGGACTTAAAAGGGGCCCGGCAGGATCAGGTGGACAAGAATGTCCGAAAAAGAAGTGGTGCCTTTCCGTTTGAACTGCCGTATCGGCTGATCAACATGTACTCTGTCAAAGGAGACACCGTTTTGGATCCCTTTTTGGGAACCGGAACAACCCTGTTGGCGGCCATGGCCGCTTGCAGGAACAGTGTGGGGATTGAAATTGATCAAAATTTTTCAGAGATCATTGACGCCCAGTTTGGTTCAATTGTTAATTTTTCTAATGATCATATCAATGAAAGGCTGCGGCGGCATGAAACCTTTGTCAAGGAACGGCTACAGACAAAAGGCCCGTTAAAGCATATCAACCAGCATTACGGATTTCCGGTGATTATGAATCAGGAAAAAAATTTGATGTTTAATCACCTGACCGAAGCACGAAAAACAGAATCCGGCTGTTTTGAGATAAATTATTCCGAAAAACCAATGCGCACGAGTCCCCGACAGGCGAAAGAGGCCGATATTCCCGGCAAGAAAAATTTTCAACAGCTGGAACTGAAGATGTAGTCTTGTATTCGTATTAGTTAGTGATCGACCGAAAACTTTCTCAATAAAAATTTTCTGTCATTGCGAAGGAGGCACGACTGAAGCAATCTCATTAAAAACGGGAGATTACTTCGTCGTTCGTTCCTCTCTCCTCGTAATGACAGTTGCCATTGAGAGTTTTCGTTCAAGTACTGATTATAGGGATATCGTTTAATTACTCAATAATGAAACGAAAACTGGCAAGCTTTCCATGAATATCGTTTTTTTCTTAATTGTGTTAATTGCGTTTGTTTTTGCCGGCTGGCGACAGATTTTGTGGGTGCCGGTGGAAGGGATGACCTCTCCCATAGAAGCCTTGTCTGTTGCCATGGTGGAATCAGCCACCGGTGCTGTGGATCTGGCTATCGGACTGGTGGGCGTGATGACCCTGTTTCTAGGGTTGATGAAAATTGCAGAAGAGGGCGGTCTTCTTAAAGTGATTTCCCGGCTGATTCGTCCGTTGATGGTGAGGCTGTTTCCGGATGTGCCGCCGGATCACCCGGCCATGGGGGCCATGATTTTGAATATGTCGGCCAATGCCCTGGGGTTGGGAAATGCTGCCACGCCGTTCGGTATCCGGGCCATGCAGGAGCTGGATAAACTCAATACAAACAAAGGCACTGCCACGGATGCCATGGCCTTGTTTCTGGCGATTAATACATCCAGTATAACGCTCTTGCCGACAGGGGTGATTGCTCTGCGGGCAGCCGCAGGGTCTGTAGATCCGGCAGGGATATTGCCCACTACATTGTTTGCCACTATGGGGTCAACAATTGTCGCCATTATTGCCGCTAAAATGTACTCCCGGTTTTCAAAAGTCAAACAAGAATCAGATTTGGGGCAAGCTGCCGATAACACGGAAACGACCCGTGCGCCCGATGGTCTGCCAGCGGAAGATTCCCCGTCATCCGCTTACCCCTTGTGGGTCAGCATTTCTTCTCTTGGGGTATTGGCCTCATTTATCCCGTTAACCGTCGTTTACGGAAAAGTGATTTCTCCCTGGATTATCCCGTCATTGATGATCGGTTTTCTGACATTCGGGTTCATCCGGCGGGTCCGGGTTTATGAAGCGTTTGTTGAAGGTGCCAAAGAAGGGTTTCAGGTGGCCATCAAAATTATCCCTTATCTGGTGGCCATTCTGGTGGCTGTGGGGATGTTTCGGGCCAGCGGTGCCATGGATACCATGGTGATATTTTTAGGCGCATGGACGGGTAAAGTCGGCCTTCCGGCAGAAGCGCTTCCCATGGCCCTGCTGAGACCCTTATCCGGTTCTGGTGCTTACGGAATTCTGGCTTCGGTGATCAATGACCCGGCAATCGGCCCGGACAGCTATGCCGGATATCTGGTGAGTACGCTGCAGGGGTCTACGGAAACAACATTTTATGTGCTGGCGGTATACTATGGCGCGGTTCAGGTGAAAAGACTGCGGCATACCCTGGCAGCCGCCCTGTCCGCAGACATTGCCG
>JAGGYV010000367.1 GCA_021162325.1 Desulfobacteraceae bacterium
CTATTGGAGAGGTGGCCGAGCGGCTGAAGGCGCCGCTCTCGAAAAGCGGTATCCCGTGACCCGGGATCGTGGGTTCAAATCCCACCCTCTCCGCCACCCGTAAGATCATGACATGAAAAAATATCCGTCGTATGTAACAGCGCCTTTAAAAAATTTTGCGGAGAGATGACCGAGAGGCTGAAGGTGCACGCCTGGAAAGCGTGTGTGCTTGAAAGGGTACCGAGGGTTCGAATCCCTCTCTCTCCGCCACTTTTTTTTACTCAACATCAACTCCTTTCTTGTCAATCGTTTTTACTCCGCCTATACTCTATCAGATTATTGAAAAACTATTGCGTTTGACAACACGGCGTTAAAATTCGACTCAAAATAAACTCGGAAATATTTCAATGGGCTATCTGGTTCTTGCACGTAAATTCCGTCCTCAACGATTCGAGGAAGTCGTTAAACAGGAACATATTACCAGGGCACTGTCCAACGCGATCACCTCGGGCAGGCTGGCCCATGCCATTCTCCTGTCCGGCCCAAGAGGAACAGGAAAAACCTCAATCGCACGGATACTGGCCAAATGCGTTAACTGCGAATCCGGCCCCACCGACACGCCCTGCAACACCTGCCGGTCATGCCGGGAAATTACATCCGGCCATGCAGCCGATGTGTTTGAAATTGACGGCGCATCCAACAACAAAGTTGAAAATATCCGCGAGCTTCGCGAAAACGCCAACTACATGCCCGCACACAGTCCGTATAAAATTTATATCATTGATGAAGTGCACATGCTCAGTGATTCCGCGTTCAATGCCCTTCTCAAAATTCTTGAAGAACCGCCGGCTCATGTGAAGTTCTTTTTTGCCACCACGGATCCGAATAAAATCCCGATCACCATTCTTTCCCGGTGTCAGCGTCATGACTGCCGTCGGGTTGATGTTGATTCGATTATCAAACATATGGCGAGTCTTTGCGAAAAAGAAAATATAGACATTACCACCGAAGCACTGACGATAATTGCCCGGGAAGCGGATGGCAGTATCCGGGACGCCTTGAGCCTTCTGGACCTGGTTATCACCAGCACCACAGACCGCATCGACACAGCACTGATCGTAGATATTCTGGGCGGACTGGACAGGCAAAGCCTTTTTGATATGTCACAGGCGGTTTTTAACCGGGATGCCGGAAAAATAATTGAAATTATCGACCGCCTCTATGATCGGGGCCAGAATATGATCAAACTGTTTTCCGAACTGCTTGATCATTTCAGAAATCTCATGGTGGTCAAACTGGGTGGCAACACAGACGTCCTTTCCGATGTTTCAGAATTTGAATTAAACGCCATTCATGACCAGATTAAAAAAATACCTCAAATTTACATTCACCAGATTTTAGACATTCTCTTTAAAGAAGAATACAATATACGGCAATCATCTCAACCAAAACTGGCTGTGGAAATGGCGTTTATTCGGGTCATTCAGATCCGGCCGGCAGTATCCATCGATACCTTAATCAAAAAAATTGATGTCCTGCAAAAGGGATTAACTGAAAAACTGCCAGCAGAAAACGGTTCTTACCCTGACCGGACACGTGATCCATCTTCAGCATTTAACAATACTTCAGAGCCATTGCCGGCACATGAAAATCCGATGCCACCGGGCATCACGACGCAGGAAATTACACCGGACGGCACACCGGATGTCCGGGAATATCAGCCGCCGATCGCTGAAAGAAAAACACCGGTTCATGAGGTAAGGGAAAATATTCCACCGGAAATTTTTAAAGACACCCCTCTCAGTAATGATCGAAACGTTCAAATAAAAAATGAACCGATTGAAAAATCCTGGAAAAAAATTCTCACCACGATGGCGAACGATCACCCGGCTTTGGCCGCCTGCTTTAGCGACAGTCAATTAAAAAGAACCGGCGATAATCAACTGGACATCCTGTTTAAAACCAATCAATTTAATATTAACTATGCCAATCGGGACAAAAACCCATCCATTATTCAAAGCGCTTGCAGTCTGTATTTTGGAAATGCTATACAGGTGTCGCTTTCCGGGCAACTGGCGAAATCCAAATCCGGAATGGCACAAAAAAAAGAAGCAAAAATATTGGAGAATGAAACACTTAATCATCCCTTGGTGGAAAACGCCATGAAGTTATTCAACGGCAAAATTGTCGAGATTAAAATATTATAGGAGGCATAACATGAAAAATATGAAAAACATGATGAAACAGGCCCAGCAACTGCAAACTAAAATGGCTAAAATGCAGGAAGAAATGGCTAAAAAAACAATAGAAGCATCATCCGGCGGCGGCATGGTAAAGGTCGTGGCAAACGGCAAACAGGAAGTGGTTTCCATTCATATTGAAAAGGAAGTCGTAGACCCGGAAGATGTTGACATGCTTCAGGACTTAATCCTTGCGGCAATCAATGAAGCATTGGTTCAATCCCAGAAAATGGTGTCGGATAAAATGAGCCAATTGACCGGCGGACTGAATATTCCCGGCCTCATGTAGACTGATGTAATCTTTCATCTAAACTATTTTTAAAAAAGGTAACGATATAGGGCATGAACCACTACCCTTCCTCAATCCGAAAATTGATTAACCACCTGAACAAATTACCCGGCATCGGTTTAAAAACAGCTGAACGACTGGCCATGCATCTGCTGAGCGCACCGGAATCAGACGTTTTTGAACTTTCCCGAAGTATCGGAGAGCTGAAAAAAACCATCCGGCTCTGCAAACACTGCTTTGCGCTCACCGATTCTGATTTGTGCCGCATATGCAGCAATCCGTCAAGAGACAATACCTTGATATGTGTGGTTGAAAATCAGGCGGACATGGTGGCCATTGAGAAATCAGGGGCGTTTACCGGGGTGTATCATATCCTCCAGGGACTCCTGTCGCCCATGGATAATGTCGGACCTGATGATATCCGGATTAAAGAGCTTTTAACAAAAATCGAAAAAGGAAATATACGGGAAGTCGTTATTGCCACCGGCACCCATGTGGAAGGTGAAGCCACCGCTTCATATATTTCAGACTGCCTGAACCGTTTTTCCGTCAATATCACCCGGATTGCATCCGGCGTCCCCATGGGGGGCGAGTTGAAATACGTGGACCAGGTGACGCTTAAAAAAGCCATGGAGGCGCGTCATGCCCTATAAATCAGTTCGACCCGATGATTTATTCAAATGCCAGATGTGCGGCGAATGCTGCAAAGGATATGGCGGCACCTATGTCACAGAAACGGATATTAAAAACATTGCCCGATTTATCGGCACATTGCCGGAAAATTTTGTTAAAGAATATTGTCAGATATCCGGAGGCAAACCGGTTCTTGCCCAGAAAAAAGACGAATTCTGCATTTTCTGGGATGAAACCCGGCTATGTACCATTCATCCGGTTAAACCCCGCATGTGCCGGGAATGGCCGTTTATATGGAGTGTTCTTGCAGATCCGGTCAACTGGGAAATCATGTCAAACGCCTGCCCGGGGATCCGGACGGATTTCCCATTAAGTGTTGTTGAAAAATGTGTTCGGGAAAAACTAACCGGTATCAGCCAGGATTAACTTCTTATGATTGGAATTTTTGATTCAGGCATCGGCGGATTGACGGTCGTGCGCGCTATCATGGATGAACTGCCCGGATATGATATTATCTATTTCGGCGATACCGCCCGAACCCCCTATGGTACAAAAAGCAGTAACACCGTTATCGAATATTCCCTGCAGAACACTGAGTTTTTAGTCAAACAGGGCGCAAAGATGATCATCATGGCCTGCAACACTGCATCCAGCGTTGCCACGGAATCATTAAGAGAGCGATTCAATCTGCCGATTTATGAGGTCATTACACCGGCAGTCAACCGCGCCTTAAAAGAGACAAAAAAATCCGTTATCGGTATCATCGGCACCCGGGCAACAATTAACAGCGGTATTTATGAAAAAAAAATCAAAGAACAACATCCTGACGCCAGGGTCTATTCCGCTGCCTGCCCGTTGCTGGTTCCGCTGGTCGAAGAAGGCTGGCTGAAAAAACCGGAAACCCGAATGATTGTCAAAAAATATCTTCATCCGTTAAAAACCAAACAGATTGACACCTTAATCTTAGGTTGCACCCATTACCCGATACTCAAACCGATTATCCAGCACAAAATCGGCAAGCGGGTTCACATAATCAGTTCTTCCACTGCCGTTGCGGAACAAATCAAAGATTTTCTCTCATCGTCTCCGGATTTTGAACGGACACTCTCAAAAAACGGGCAATCCGATTTTTTTGTCTCAGACCTCACACCGCAATTTGAAAAAACCGCTAAATCCGTTATCCGCCAACCGATTCATCTCAACCACATCAGCCTGTAATTCAAAAGCCATCAGGGATGGAACAATCGATCAAGGGTAGGGAGGAATATTTCAACAAGCGTTTGGTGGACCCATTGGGTGTTCTTTACTGTCCGGCTTCAGGCGCAGCAGCCAGGCAGCACTGTCCGGAGCGCCAAGATAATACATAACGCGGATGATACGGACAAACCTGGTATAGGGATTCAATAATAATTTTTAAGCAACAACGGATAGTTGGCTTCGTTGACGCTTTTTTTGTAGCTCCGGTTTGCCGCATATCCGAAACGTTAAAACCTGATTCTATATCAGGACAGGCAGGGAATACACATGAAATTTAAAGGAGTTATTCTGGCTGTTTCTCTCGGAGTTCTTCTTATATCTCCATACGCTATTGTTTTCAATCCAGAATCTTCGACTATACAATCTCAATATTATATAAATATATTGAAAGGTGTATTCACTATCGCGATGATTCTTTGCTCCATATTGACTGCAATATATGCCACCAAGCTGAGATTAATCGGGATAATCGGGTGCTCATTGTTTATGCTGGGTATCGGAAGTGGCATGTTGGCCCAGAAATACGGTGGAGCTTCCATGGGTTCAATAGGATGGGTGATCAATTTCTACATCCTGTTCATCGTCTGTCCCCTATCTCTTCTATTATCCATAACAACATGCATTGCCTCACTGTATAACCTGATCACGGAAGAAAGTTCCACCAAACGTCCCATTTTCGCCGCCGGTTCGGCGGTTGCCCTGGGGTATATCATTCTTATGGTTTTCCTGCATTGGGCGCCTGATCCGAGTCCGATTCTTGCGTCCACTCAGAGCGGGGATAAAAATGATCGTCTTTACGCAGTCAGGCAGCTGAGAGAAATAAAGGATGTCCAAATAATTCCGGCGTTGATCGAGATGCTCGATGATGATGACTCCCAATTTCGGGAGGTCGCTGCATATTCTCTGGGAGGACAGAGCAGGGGCTATCTGTCAATCGATCCCTTGATCGAGGCACTTGAAGACGAAAATGCTAAGGTCAGGAAAACGGCTCTCTTCTCACTCAATGACGTCTTGCGCTCAGTGGGAAAGAAAAAAGCCCGAAGAGCCCCCGTGCCTCTAATAGACGCCCTCCACGACGAAGACCACATAGTCAGGATGGCGGCGGCGCAATCCCTCGGTTGGTTCGGGGACACTACAGCCGTGGAGCCACTCATCAACGCACTGGGCGATAATGATTTTCTGGTGAACATGTGGGTCCATAAATCTCTCATTCGGATTACCGGCCAAAAACATCTCGATGATGATCCAGCCAAGTGGCGTAAGTGGTTGCAAATACAGGCTTTTAAACCGCGACCAGAAATTTAAAAACCATTGAAACAACATTGGAGCGAATGAAATGGATTTCACAAAAGAAGAAAAAATTGAATTGATGATTGGTGGCCTTTTTGCCGGTATCTTTGTCATTCTTGGCACGGTCTTATTAGTATGGGGAATTTATCGGTACAGTGATTTATCAAATTTTTTGAATATTTGTAAAAGTACAAAAGGAAATATTATTGAATTTGTAGATTTAAATAAAAACAGAGCAAGCGAAAGAGCCTTTGTTCTTCCAAAAATTAAATATGTTGCTCCCAATGAAAAAGAGTATGAATTTTTAGCAGGTATTTCAATATGGGATGATTATAAAATAGGAACTGAAGTAACAGTGCTGTATAATCCTAATAAATTTTCTGACGCTAAAATTGATACTTTTGCAGACCTTTATTTCATACCAATCCTTCTGTTAATAATAGGATTCTTTTTTGTATTTATCCCTATTTTTACAATATACAGACATATAATTTTCTTTTCGCCTTTGAAGAATC
>JAGGYV010000257.1 GCA_021162325.1 Desulfobacteraceae bacterium
ATACGGTCAACGATCTCGGCAGAGACGGCAGGCAATGAGGCAGCCGCAAGGAAAAATAAAACAAGAACGGGACAAAAAAAATACTTTTTCTTTAAAAAAAATAAACAAATTTTATTCATCATAATTTTACAACCAATCTTTTTAAGGGCAAATAAGTTATTATAATAATTATTATTTTAAAGTTATTGAAACTTTATTAATTAACATATCCGGCAATCTCCATCAAGATATTTTTAGTTTGTGCAATAATTCTCCCTAACCCATTAGCGTTAAGTTTAACTTTCAGGCCGTTATCAGGCATAAAATTAAACTGATCCGGATTTTCATCCACCATTTCAAGCATCGCAAACGGGCGTTTTTGGTGTAATTCAGAGAACCAGACAAAAAGCATCTGCTCATTTAAATCCAGTTTTTTAACCCCTGCCTTGATTGAAAGTATTTTCAACATGATTTTTAACAGCAGATTTCCCGCCTCCTGGGGTAAATTACCAAACCGGTCGATCAATTCCTCTTTAAAATCTGCGACTTCCTTTAATTCCATCATTTTTGCCAGTCGCCGGTAAGCCATAAGCCGCTGGTCGATATCCGGGATATATGATTCGGGAATAAATACCGACATGGGAACAGTAATTTCAGGCTCAAGCTTTTCAACAACCCGTTCCCCTTTTAATGAAGCAATCGAATCTTCCATCAGCCGCAAAAACATATCATACCCGACCGCGGCAATATGCCCGGACTGAGATACGCCCAGCGCCGCCCCGCCGCCCCTGATTTTCATATCATTCATGGCAATTTGAAAGCCTGCCCCAAGCCCGGTATGTTCCATTAAAACCCTGAGTCTCTTTTCAGCATCCCGGGTCAGTGCGTCTTCCTTTGTAATAAAAAGATACGCATAGGCCTGCTCGTTTGATCGGCCGACACGGCCTCTTAACTGATAAATCTGAGCCAGGCCAAAACGTTCCGCACGATTAATAATAATCGTATTGGCATTGGGAATATCCAGGCCCGACTCAACAATGGTGGTACATACCAGCATATCAATCTCTTTATTCAAAAATTGGAACATGGCATTTTCGAGTTCTGTTTCGCTCAACCGGCCATGGGCCACTGCCAGCCGAACGTCCGGAACCAGTTCTTTCAGATATTTCGCCATATTCCAAATTGTATTGATATTATTATGAATAAAAAATATCTGACCCTTGCGGTCCATTTCCTTTTGTATGGCTTCGGTAACAATGACCGGGTCGAATTCAGATATGTACGAAATAATCGCCTGGCGCTGCTCCGGCGGAGTGTTAATGACACTGATATCCCGCACACCCAGCAAAGACATGTGCAGTGTTCGGGGAATCGGTGTGGCCGTCAAAGACAGAACATCCACGTTTTTCCTCATTTTTTTTAATTTCTCTTTGTGCTTGACGCCAAATCGCTGCTCTTCGTCGATCACAGCCAGACCCAAATCTTTAAACATTACATCCTTTTGAACAAGACGGTGCGTGCCGATAATAATATCGGATTTTCCTTCCTTTACCCTGCTCAAAATTTCCTGTTGCTGTTTCCGGGTCCTGAAACGGCTCAAACAGTCAATAATTACCGGATATCTTTCAAAACGCTGGCAAAAAGTTTTGTAATGTTGTTCAGATAGAAGTGTTGTGGGTACCAGAATCGCTACCTGCTTACCATCATTAACGGCCTTAAAAGCTGCCCGCAGCGCGATTTCGGTCTTCCCGTATCCCACATCACCGCATATCAAACGATCCATAGGAGATGCGTCTTCCATATCGCAAAGAACGTCATCAATGGCTTTTAGCTGATCCGATGTCTCTTCATAAGGAAAACTTGCTTCAAAATCCTGAAAGTAATTATCCGGCGGCATAAACGCATGCCCCTTCATCACTTTTCGTGAGGAATACAAGTCAAGCAGTTCTCCGGCAATTTTTTCAACTGATTTTTTTGCTTTTTCGCGAATCCGCTGCCAGGATTTACCGCCCATTTTATCCACGATCGGCGTAATACCGTCAACGCCCATATATTTCTGGACCATATCCAGACGATCGACCGGCAGAAAAAGTTTATCGCCATCCTTATAAACGAGTAAAAGATAATCATTTACGATCCCTTCAAAGGATAATTTTTCCAGGCCCTGATAATTCCCGATGCCATGTTCAATATGTACAACCAGATCGCCGGAATTTAACTCGCTAAAATCGAGTAAGGCCATCTTTATTCCCCCGGATTTTTTCTTCACCCGGCGGCGGCGCTTCTTGGAACCGAATATTTCATTATCCGTTATAATTGCAAGGGATTCATCATACCACACGAATCCGGTCGAAAGAGTCCCCAAACAGATATATATTCCGGATTTTCGATATTTAATTTTCTCTACAGGCGCCTCGGTCAGCCGGGCATAAATACCGTAGGGTTGTATTAATGATTGCAATCTATTTATCTGAGACTCAGAACTACAGACAATCAGTGTCAAAAACCCGGCAGACTCTTTTTCGTTAATCCATTCGGAAAGCGGTTCCAGAATATGTCTGTCTTTTTTTTCGTTTAACAAAGCCGTACTGATTTCCGTATTGTTTTGCACCGAAAAATCAATCTGTATAGAGGAAAGGGTGCTTTCCTTATTCGGCGTAATTGTAGCAAATTCGGAAAACAGCAATCGACTTTCTTTTTTTATCCGTTCTTTTACTGATGACCACTTTAAATATAATGCCTCTGGATCAACACACAGTCGTTGATCCTGCGCCGCATTCAAATAATTTTTTGCCGCCTGGCCTTCCGCATGCATGGCCGCTTTCTCGATTGCGCCAGTCTCAGATTGTATCCATAAAGAACTTTCCGGAACATAGTCAAACAGACTA
The DNA here is from genome assembly GCA_021162325.1 of Desulfobacteraceae bacterium. GTDB lineage: Bacteria > Desulfobacterota > Desulfobacteria > Desulfobacterales > Desulfosalsimonadaceae > SURF-3. Next base: position 2,868 of record JAGGYV010000257.1, read on the forward strand.
TCAAGCTGCTGATACACCAGCGGCAGAAGGCTTTCAATGCCCGGGAAAACGCCATCCTTACGGATCCGGTCAACAAATTCTTCCGCTATCTGAGTAGACAACCCGTTTTCACTGACCTGATCCCGAACTCTGCGAATCGTCTGATTCATGCATGTTTTTTCAAGAACAATTTCCCTGGCAGGCAGAATAATGGCTTCATTCACGCTTTCAACCTTGCGCTGTGTTGCAGATGAAAAAAAACGGATGGAATCAACCGTCTCCCCAAAAAGTTCAATGCGCAGCGGATCCGGATACATCGGTGAATAAATATCAATAATACCGCCGCGAACCGAATATTCGCCAAAATCCTCAACAAGGGTAACATGCGAATATCCACTGGAATGAAGCTTGGCAATAAAATTATCCCGGTCAATTTCTTCACCGCACATCAGCAATTCTGCATAATCACAAAGAACCTGTTTTGGAATCAGACGCTGGAGGAGCGTATCAACCGGCGTTAAAATAATTTTAGGAGAATTGTTTACCGATAAATCATAAAGTGTATGAATTCGATTCGCCGCAGTCTCTTTATTATAGGAAATTCGCTTAAAGGGTAAAATATTATACGGAGGAAAAAGTATGATTTCCGGTGTATTACTATCAGCAAAAAAATGAAGATTCTCAGCAAACGCTTCACATGCCTTAAAATCCGGAAGAACGATGACCTGGGTTTTATGTACCTCCCGGCACAGCCGTGAAGTAAGATAGGCCCTTTCAGTTTTGCCAATACCGGTACATTGGACCCAATTCTGTTCCTGCTGAACCGCGTTGATTAATAAATGTATCTTATTCTCATCAGTTAACTTAACCATAATTAATAATTTTCCGGGATGTAACGATTATTTAAAAAAATGAATGCGCCCATTTCCTCTAACTCATAAATTTTTAAGATAAAAAGCAACTTAAACAACTGACAAAAACAGCTTGACGGTCATATGAGGGCATGTTACTGAAACATGATATTTTTTATGCCGACGTAGCTCAGCTGGTAGAGCAACGCATTCGTAATGCGTAGGTCAGCGGTTCAATTCCGCTCGTCGGCTCCACCTTATTTTTTATTAGCGTTTTCTTTTTAATAAAAAGAAATATCTTTCTTAACAAAACTTTAACTAAAATTACAATCTGCATTTTTATTTTTTTAAAAATGTCGTTGATTTAATATCATTAAAACATGAGGCAAAAAAAGGCTCAAAGCCAAATCCTCCCAAATTATAAAAGCGCAAATTCCTTAGAGATGAGAAATACTTTCATGGCCTGAAATGGCTGATGCTCGACAAATTGGGCTTTTTTCACCCCGGTCAATAAAAAAAAAGAAAAAAATCAAACCGATATATGCTTAAAAAATATAAATTTTCTTGACATATTCATCATATATATTTATTTATAAAAATATTAGTTATAATCGCATTATATAAAAATTATTTTCAATAATAAGAATCAGATACGATCCTTACTTGTTTTAACAACTAAGTACTGAGAAAACTCTTTTAAACCATAAAAAAATATGAATTTACCGGATGAAATCACTCTAAGAGAGGAGATTAAAAAAATCGCGGATAAAATTGATGCGATCATCAATACGGTAAATCAGCATTATCCAATGGATCAGGATTCAAGCCCGGCTCAAAATAAGAAATCAGATCCGCAGAATATTTAATTAAGCATATATTAAATATAAGGTTACTAATCTAACAGCCTAAGTAGGAGGCACAATGGCATTAACAAAAAATAAAATCGTTGAATATGTAAATGAACTTGGGTTTACAAAAAAAAAATCTGTTGAAATTGTCGAATCGCTTCTCGAGATTATTAAAAGTAGCCTTGAAAATAGTGAAGATGTTCTTGTGTCAGGTTTTGGTAAATTCTGTGTTAAAGAAAAATCTACCCGGCGCGGAAGAAATCCGGCTACCGGCGCGGACCTTCTCTTAGATGAAAGAAATGTTGTAACTTTCAAATGCTCCGGAAAATTAAGAGAAAGCATCAACAATAAGTAATCACACATTAATCCAATTTTTTATAAAAAATAAATTTGCTATTTTTGGTTGACTGTTCTCATTATTAAAAATAGCTCCGGAAAAACACTCAATCTATCTGAGATTGAGTGTTTTTGATATATATATTATTAACCACAAAAAGCCTTCTCAATTTTTGAAAAGGCTTTTTGGTTTTCATTCTTGATCAGATTATAATAAAATACGATAGGTCTTCATCTTACTTAAAAGTGATGGATGGCTGATTTCAAGAAGCTTCGCCGCCTTTGTGCGATTCCCTCCGGTTGCTTCAAGCGCCCTTTGGATCAAATTTTTTTCTAAGATTTCTTTTCCGGTTTTGATGGAAAACCCATTAAATATTTCTTCAATTGAATGAGATTGTTTTGTATCATTTAATAATTGATGGGGCAGATTTTCACATACCAGTACATCTCCTTCGGTCATCACGACTGCCCGTTCAATCATATTCTCAAGTTCTCTAACATTTCCCGGCCAGTTATGCCGAAGCATCAGCGACATGGCTGACGGCGTGATACCGGTTATTTTCTTGCCAAGCTTATCATTAAAGCGGTCAATAAAAAACTCGCACAACAAAGGGATATCCTCTGAACGTTCAATCAGGGATGGCAGACGAATCGGCAGAACATTTAGACGATAGAATAAATCTTCGCGAAAATTTCCGCTCTCTACTTCTTTGTCAAGATTTTTTGATGTTGCCGCTATGATACGCACATCAATCAGTTTGGACTGGGTACCACCAACCGGCCTCACTTCGTTGTCCTGGAGCACCCTTAAAAGCTTAACCTGAAGTGTAAACGGGAGATCACCCACTTCATCCAAAAAGATCGTGCCGCTGTTCGCCGCTTCAAACAATCCTTTATAATTTTTATTCGCACCGGTAAACGAACCCTTTTTATGACCAAACAGCTCGCTTTCAAGTAATGCTTCAGGTATTCCACCACAATTTACTGGAATAAAAGGATTATTCGATCTATTGCCGCCATAGTGAAGCCCGCGCGCAATCAATTCTTTGCCCGTCCCGCTGGCTCCGGTAATCAGTACTGTGGTATCGTACTGAGCGACTTTCTCAGCAAGTTTAAATACGGATTTCATGGCCCTGCTTTTGGCAATCATATTCCCAAAACTTGAATTTTCAGCAATTTCTTTAATCTGTTCTTTTAATATAATATTTTCACTTTTAAGTCGTTCCCGCTCGTCTGCTTTCCGAAGCGTCAGCAGAACTTCATCGGTTTTAAACGGTTTTGAAATATAATCATAGGCACCCAGCTTCATCGCTTCCACCGCTGTTTCAATACTGCCGTATGCGGACATCATTATTACATTGCTGTTTTCAATTTTGTCCGCCGCTGTTTTTAAAAAAGTCATGCCATCCATATTCGGCATCCGGATATCGCAGAAAATAAAATTATAATAAATTTCATCTACCTTCTGCAGGGCTTCCATTCCGTCTGCTACGGCATCCACAAAAAAGCCGGATTCATTCAGCAACACTGTCAGCATATGCCGCATATTTAATTCATCATCAATAATCAGAATACGTTTTCCCATTGATACCTCTAAAAACCACATAATATGTTGGAATAGCCGGGTTCTATCAAATTAAATTTCCGAAACATGCAAAAATCTAATTACCGCTTATCGATAAAAACTTTTCATGGTGATTCATTACCACTGCATGAAAAAATAACTTACCAATCCTTTCAGGCCATTACAAATGAGTTAGTGGGAGAAGATTCTCTCTCATAATGAATGGGCAGCAGAATCGTCATTGTGGTCCCCTGCCCGGTATCGCTTGCAGCCGTAATCCTGCCCCCGGCCTGCTCGATAATCATATAACTGACTGAAAGGCCAAGACCGGTGCCCTTGCCGGGCTCTTTTGTCGTAAAAAACGGATCAAATATATAATCAATATCTGCCATGGAAATACCGGAACCGTCATCAATCACTTTCAGTAAAAAAGTCGGTTGATTACTTAATGCCGATTTTTCATTTTCCGGTATGAATTCAGAGACAATACGGATGGCGCCTTTTATTTTCTTTGCAGATGTTTTAATCGAATCCGCCGCATTAATGAACAGATTAATCAGGACCTGCCGTATCTGATTTCTGTCAATGTATACGGAATTCGGAATATCCTCCGGATAAAAATCAATTTTAATCTCTGACATAAATGGCTGGTCAGACATCATCATAACAACATCCCTTAAAAGATCATGCATTGAAACAATCTTGCAGTCAACAAATGAGCTCCTGGAAAAATCAAGTAATTGTCGAATAACCATGTTGATCCGGTTAATTTCATCTTGTGCACGTTTTAAAAAATCCTGCCCGACATTATCATTTTTCATATCCGGACGTGACTTTAAAAGGTCAAGATAACCCAGCACGATACCGATGGGATTTCCGATTTCATGAGCAAGGCCGGCGGAAAGGCGGCCAACGGAAGCTATTTTTTCCGCTTTAACAATCTCATGTTGAGCGGTTTTTAATTCATTATTTGTTTTTTCAAGTTCCTTAAAAGAACGCCGAAGATTTTCCTTATCTGTCTCGATCATATCCACCATATGATTCAAGGCATTCGACAACTGATTAAACTCCTGGTAACTCTTTCCATGCGCAAAATACAGACGGTCTTTTTCCCTGAAATCATCAGTCATTTTTATGAACCGGTGAATCGGCCTGATAATCAGCCGGGATAAGCGATAAACGCCGAACAACAGAAGAATGATAAAATTTACGATTACATATAAAACAATAATTTTTTGCGAATGCCGCAATGCCTGATAAATAGGATCAAGCTGAATAACCATCATTTTGACACCCGATTTTTCACTATCAACCCCGGCAATCGGTTCGGATATCATCACATATTTATTCTGGTGCCAGAATACACCGAATGTGTCTCCAAAAAATTCCGCCCCATGAATCCCCGCTTTGATTGTATGATCTGCTATCTTATGGATCTCTTTTTGCAGATCAGTATTTGCATCACCATAATGATACTTCATACCATTATTTAAACGAATATATAAATAAATAATGGACGAATCAATAATCCCATGCGCAATCCCTCCTTCAGGGAACTCGGTGGTTGGGTTTAAATGATCGTATAAGGCATCAGGAAGTAAAGTTAGAAACTGCCGTCCCTGGGATACGCGATCGTGAATCAGACTTTTCTGGATTATATTAATAATAATAAAATCAGAAAACAACACGCTCAATAAAATAATAACCGCCAGGTTTCCGGCGATTTTGAATTTTAGGCTTTTAAAAGACATAAGTTTACGGTGTCATTCTTCATTCTTGACAAACTGAGCTTCTCCTCAATCTATTCGATTATTTTTTTAAGTTTCTATCCTTACGAATCTTCATAGAAATCCATCTTGATGCCTGAAATCCGTCGGAGGATACACCACCTAATACCTCAAACACAACCGTCGATCATAGATCACAGCTTCTCCCGATTTTTTATGAACACATACCGTCTTCTGTGATTTTTACCCTTTTCCTTTTTTTCGATAAAACATTTTTCCGTTGATATGTAGAACTTCAATATGTTGATTGGTAATCATCGGCGCAACATATTTAAGAATTTCATGCGGATGAAGGCCAAGTCCGGCTGAGATATCCGTCAATGTACAGGGACGCCTGCCAAGCATGTTTAAAATTTCTGTTCCCGTATCAATCATTTTTTTATTCTTTGCTTCCTTTTTAAACGGGGCGATCACTTCTGCTTTTTTGCCAAGGATCTCACAAAAGTTTTTCAGCCTGTCTTCGGATACGGTATGAACATTGATTTCAGCGGTTGGCCGAACCGCTGTATTTAAATGAATCTTGTCAGGTGCAAATTGATCCGTCCATTGCTTAAACTTTCTCATCATGGATTCTGTGTCATTAATTCCTTTAACAATAAATATCTCCAGCCAGATTTTTCCCGGATAAATCTTGCGAAATTCAATTAATCCATGGGCCATTTTTTCAAAGTCAATGCTCGAATGCGGTCGGTTGATCTTTAAAAAAGAACGTTCATCACAGGCATCAAAAGAAGGCAGCACCACATCTGCCCCGCATAAATCCTGTCTGACGGTTTCGTTCATCAGCAGCGATCCGTTGGTCAAAACCGTAACCGGTATATCGGTATAGGACTTAATGCCTTTGATAATATCTGAAATTTCGCTGTTTAACGTGGGTTCTCCGGAGCCGCCCAGGGTAATATAATCCGGTTTAATACCTTCTTCTATACGCTTATAAAGTTGCGATAAAATCTCTTTCGATGATATATACGGTTTTCGCATATTGGTTGTCTCAGGTGTCGGACCAATCTGGCAATAAATGCAATTATAAGAACAGACCTTGTAAGGGACCAGATCAACTCCTAAAGAAAATCCGAGACGCCGGGATGGCACCGGCCCATATATTAAATTATTCGTCATTTCTATTACTCCTGTATTATTAAGGGACAGCTATTGAAAAATTATTTTCATACATTTTTTTACACAGCCGAATATTGGCAAGTGATTCAAATTATAAAATCCACAACGTATTACTTGCAACCTTTTAAAGGTGCTGTTAAAAGTTATTGTATTATAA
>JAGGYV010000326.1 GCA_021162325.1 Desulfobacteraceae bacterium
AAAACAATTGGAAAAACCTGATCCTGACAACCGTTGCACCGCCGACCGCAAAACAAATCACACTGGATTTTCTGCTGACAAAAGGAACTGTCTGGATTGATGACGTAGAAATTACAGAAGTTGAATAATTGATGGCTTTTTATCATCCGGCTTTTTAGTTTCTTATCTCTAACTTTTGCGTTTTTTTGGCAAACTTTTTTAAAAACTCAAAAAGTATGAAGTGACTAAAGTGATCTAAAGTGCCTAAAGTTGAGGACTGCGCGAATCGCGCGATCATTTTTATTATAAGAACTGACAATGCCGAAGGCATTAACCATAATTTTAGCTCACTTCAAACTTTAGTTCACTTTTAACTTTTCCGGTTTATCCGGGTTAGGAAACTATCAGTCTTAAAATCACCCATTTTATCAAATCAACGCAGGAGCTTTTCTTTCAAGAGTTCCTGCGTTTCTTTTTTAACTCCCGCGTTTTTTGCCAGATACTCGGAAGCAGACCCGTATTTATTTTGCAGATGATTCAGGAGGGCCTGGATGCAGTTCAACGGAGCGGTAAAATATGGGACGAGCTTGTCCGGATCAACGCCATAAGAAGCAATCAGCTTAAAAATAAAAGGCAACATATCGGCAATATAGGTATTGGACAATTGATGGTCTTTCACGACAGTTTCTTCATCAACACCCAACATCAACAAAATCAGCGCCGCACAGGTTCCGGTCCTGTCTTTGCCGCCGGTACAGTGGAAAAGCAAAGCCGTTCCTTTTGAATCGGCAATAAAATTAATCACATCCCCCCAGGCACCTGCGAACTCTTCGATATTCCTGATGTAACTGTTTACCATGAAATCAGGGGTCAGCCAGCTGGCATCTCCCTGTTTCAATCGGGCCATGGCATCAACAAAGTCAATGCTCCCATAGGTCACCGGAAGATTGACATGGATGATCGAGCCGTCTTCCGGCAATTTGTCCGGGGCCTCACTGACTTCCGCCGGGCTTCGAAAATCAAACACCCGTTCAATCCCCATCTGCGAGAGCACCTGGTGATCTTTGTCCGTCAGCCGGGCCAGGCCGTCTGACCTGAAAACTTTTCCCCATTTGACTTCACGGCCATCACTGGTTTTGTAGCCACCAATATCTCGAAAATTCACAGTACCTTCCAAAAAAACACGCCGTTCGGCAGTCAACAGACGGCTTCCGTCTTCATCCACGACATGATAATAATGCCGGGTCCCAGGATCCAGCCCGTTGATTTTAACGCACCCGTTATTTGATTCACCAACCGGCACTTTCTGCAATACATCCTTCCGTCTTAAGCCGGCGCATACGGAAATTGTTGGTTTGCAGTTCTTCGGTTGCCAGCACAATTCCACTGTTTCACTATCAATCCGCCGAACCTGAATATCTGATAAAGTTATTTTTTTTTCATTATGATTCATAAAAATTTTATTCCTTGCATCCTTCGGACAGCTTATCAATCAAAACAAACTTTTCAGATGCCCGCCAATAGATTCCATTTCATCCTTAATGCCATCAAGCCCACCTTCGAGTTCCTTGAGCTCATTTTCCAACCTACCGAGAATATCCGGTGAAACAATTTGTCCGTACAATTCATTTAATACAACCAACATGGCCTGCGCCATATCCACACCGTTCTGTTTTTCTCCAACGTTCTTTAAATGGATTTCGGAAATCGTTGTTGAAATAATATCTCCACCGGCAAATGCGGCGGCGGTTTTAACCTTGATATTCTTTAAAAGCAAATCCCGGATCACGAACTTTTTCCCGTCTTTTTCCCCTGATGTCTTTTCCGGTTTTTCTTTGTTACCCGTGTTGTCAAATTTTTCCGGTTTTTTCATATTATCAATCATTGCACGGAAATTATCTGTCGTGCCCTTGATTTCATATGTAATCTCCGGTTGGATTACTTCAATACGATCAATGATTATGGTATCCTTCATCAAAGTGGTTTCATCGACATCCACCAATATTGACGCAACCGTTATCGCATTTTTTGTAGAAAACCCTTTGGGGTTGCCCAGAACAAAATTCTCAAGCCGGATCTGTGCCTTAAAAACAGACACATCCGCTTTATCCAGCCGCAGTTCAGTTTTTACAATATCCGGCCCATATGTATTCACCGCGACTTTAACAATCGTGCCAAGGTTAAATATAACGACCAACAGAACAATCACAACGAATAATGCGGCGCAAAGCACACTGATCAACAATTTCTTCATAATAATTCATCCTTTTACAGTAAGTTCCTAACCCGGATAAACCGGAAAAGTTAAAAGTGAACTAAAGTTTGAAATGAGCTAAAGTTATGGTTAATGTCTTCGACATTTTCAATTTTATATTAAAAATGATCGCGCGTTTCGCGCAGTCCTGAACTTTAGGCACTTTAGATCACTTTAGTCACTTCACACTTTTTGAGTTTTAAAATCTTTTGCCAAAAAAACGCAAAAACTAGAGATAAGAACCTAAGCAAAGCGAAAAAAATTATGGACCCCTTCCTCCATACTGTCAAGCAACGAATAGATCACCGGAATAACGATCATGGTCAAAAAAGACCCTGCCAGCAGTCCGGTAGCGGCAGCAATACCCAGCGGACTCATCCGTTCCAGGCCAATCGCCATTTCAAAGATCAGGGGTGTCAGACCGATGATAGTGGACGTTGTTGTCATCAGGATCGGCCGTATCCGCAACCGGACCGACTGGCGAATCGCTTCATTCTTCTCGATCCCGCGCTTTCTTGCCGAGATAATAAAATCCAGCAGAAGAATGCTGTTATTCACGATGGTGCCGCCCAGAAGAATCAGTCCCATTGTGGCGGGCTTGCACATGGGCTTGTCAAAAAGAAGCAAGCCCCACATGGCGCCGGCGACTGCCAGGGGAATCGCTGCCATGATCGTAATCGGATGACCAAAGGACTTGAACATGGCCAAAAGAAGAAAATAGAGAAGCACAATGCCGATAAGCAGTGCTTTTCCCATTTCCTGCTGCCCTTTCGCCATATCGACAAATGACCCGGCAACGTCGATCTGGTAGCCCTGGGGCGTCTTTATCTTTGAAATCCGTGCCATGATCATCTTGCCCACCTGAGCAATGGTATAAGTATGGTTACCGCCTGTAATATCGATGGTATTTTCCATCCGTTCACGGGTTAAAAACGGCTGATCATATTTTTCAGTGATATCGGCCATTGCCCGGAGCGGGATCGGACCGAACCGGGTGGAAACATACGCCTGTTTTATTTTATCCGGATTATCGATATCTGCATCCGCATACCGGACATTGACCGGGATATCCAGATACCCGTCAAGCCGCATCTTTGTTGCCGGGATTCCCTTAACCGCAGCTTTTAGCTCCCGTGTGGCATCTGCGGGCGTCGTCTGATAAAGGCTTGTCAGGGCCGGATCAAAAACCACGTCATGTTCCACTTTGTCTCTATACCAGCTTCGTCTTAAATCAATCACCCCGGGAATACCTTTCAAGGCAGTCATAGCTTGGTCCGCCAGCCGACTGATCACACCGGTATCCGGCCCACTGATAATAATGTCAACCGGCGCCTTAGTGGTGGAAAGCGGGGTCGCGCCATACTCACTCACCCGGAAACTCCGTATATCCGATATCTTTCGCAGACCCGTGCGCCAGGTGTCCTCAATCTCCCAGATGGTTTCTTTTCTGCTCTTTCGGTCCACCAGATATACGGTAACCCGTGCGGACTGGCTCGTGGCCCCGCCGCCGCCAAAACTGATCTGACCGGGTTCGGAGCCCACAACAGATGACACCTTTTCAACGCCTTCCTGCAGGTAAATCATCTGTTCCACTCGGGTTAACACTTTCTCCACCAATACCGGGGAATAACCACTCGGCGTATCAAACTCTACAATAACGATCCCCGTGTCCATGGGCGGCATCAGTTCCCCGCCGTTCAAGGGTTTTACAATCTTCATGGTCACGGCAAAAAAACCGATAGCCAGAATTAGGGTAAGAAACCTGTGCACAAGCGCCCGGTCAAGAATAGCAGTGTAGAAATCCGCCAGACGCTTAACCCCCTTGTCCGTGTAAGCAAAAAACCGCGCCAAAAAAATTTTCTTTTTTTGGGGACGGCCCAGCAGCTTTGCAGCGGTCAGCGGAATGACGGTAAGCGCTACGATAAGTGAAGCAACAAGGGTTGATGAAATCATTAGATTTAAAGGCCGCATCACCTGCTGGGTATATCCGCCGGCAAACATGACCGGCACCATAACAATCACCGTG
>JAGGYV010000031.1 GCA_021162325.1 Desulfobacteraceae bacterium
CCATGGCAAACCCGGTGACCCCGGTAAATTCGTAGGGCGGATCAGCGAAGCGTCATCCGCCGATCGAAGCGTCATCCGCCGATCGCATGCCATTATAATTCAACCAGCTATTGACAACCTTTATCTACTTCTCATATTATTTGAATCGTTTTTAAAATCCTGATTATCTCAAATGGAATCGAAATTAAAACATAACAACAAGGACTTGCTATAAATTATGTGGAGAATGAAACGTATCATCCCGGCCATATTTCTTACATCACTTTTTTTTATTCATTATTCGGTTGCAGACACGTCTGCTGTCCAAACACCGCCTCAGGAGCAAATTACATCACTGGGCCGTTTGCCGGAAGGCCTTACGTGGATTCCTAAATCCCTGAAATACTCCCCGGATTTAAAAAACGTAACATATATTATGTTTAATAAAAAAAAGGAAAACTTTGTTATACTGAATAATTCATCCAGTCCGCCTTACTATGCGGTTCGTCCCGGCACACCATTTTTTGAACCTGCCAAAGACAGACAAGCCTACATTGCCGCCTCAGGCGATAAAGGAATCAATTCCTTTGTCGTCGTTGACGGGAAACCGGGCCCCTTCTTTGATATTGTTGACAAATTATCATTCAGCCCGGATGGATCGCGGTACACTTATCGGGCAGTTAAAAATAATAAACAATGCATTGTCGTTGATGACAAACCCGGCCCTTTTTATGACGGCATTCCATTAAAAAAAGAGGTAATATATAGTCCGGACGCCAAGCATTTTGCTTATGCGGCCTTTGATGGAAAAAACTGTTTTTTGGTCTTAGACGGGAAACCCCAAAAAAAATATAACTTTGTCCAAAAAATTTCTTTCAGTTATGACTCAAAGCATATTGTCTATAAAGCGCGCATTGAAAAAAAAAGGACAAAAGAAAAGTGGTGCCTGGTTTATGACGGGGTTGAAAGTAACATTTATGACGGTATTTTTGTTAATATTTTTAGTGTGGATTCAAAACAGCATGCCTTTGTCGCCGTGAAAGGGAAAAAACTGGTTTTGGTGCGTGACATGAAAGAAGTGGCAACACATGACCAGATCGGGTTGCCGGTTTTTAGCTGGGATTGCCGTTCTTTTGCCTATGCGTATGCCGACCGACTTAACTGGCATATCAAAATAAATGAAAAAGAAGGCCCTTCCTTTGACACGGTTCTGCAGTTTTATTTTAGTGATGATTCGTCCCGGTACGCATACACGGCAATTAATGGCAAGAAAATCTACTGCATTGTGGATGGCAACCAAAGTGAGGGGTATAAGAATATCAAATCATTTAAATTCAGCCCGGACTCCAAACGATATGCGTTTTCCGCCGCTGATGAAGAAGGCGCCCGAATCGTCGTGGACGGACAACCCGGAAAAATTTACCAATCCGTGGGCGAACCGTATTTCAGCCCGGATTCCAAGACAGTCGTGTATCGGGCGATAAATAAAAATCATAACAAATGGGTGACGGTCTTAAACGAAAAAGAACAGCCGGTGTCATTTTATGCCATTAAAGATTATGTTTTCAGCCAGGATTCTAAACGAATGGCGTATGCCACTATGACTGGTAAGGGAAAAACGTTGTTCGTCGTTGACGGAAAAGAACATCCTATGTTCAGTATTGTGGGAATGCCGGCGTTTTCGCCGGATGGAAAACATATTGCTTATCATGCGCTGACGTTTGACGAAAAGTGGTGTCTGGTGGTTGATGGAAAAAAATTATCCGAAACATACGGCGGATTTATGCGGGGCACCCCGATTATTTTTGATTCCAATACCCATTTTCATACCCTTGGCATGAGAGAACCCGGTCCGGAATTTTTACGCATAGAAGTCGATATCCCTTAACCAGCGGGGCTATTAGTTTCTTATCTCTAATTTTTGTGTTTTTGGGGCAAACTTTTTTAAAAACTCAAAATGTGTGAAGTGACTAAAGTGACTAAAGTGACTAAAGTGACTAAAGTGACTAAAGTTGTGGACTGCGCGAAACGCGCGGTCATTTTAAACATAAAAGCAGAAAATGCCGAAGGCATTAACCATAACTTTAGTTCACTTCAAACTTTAATTCACTTGTAACTTTTCCGGTTTATCCGGGTTAGGAAATAAATCCATGAAATATAAAATTGTTCTTTTTGCGATAATGCTCATCCAGTTATCTGTTTCTGCTGCTTTCAGCGAAACCGTCAGCGAAACCGTCATTGAAACCGCCGTTAAAACCATCCAGAAGGCCGGCCAATGGCCGTTTCTTCCTTCGACCCGGGCAATTGCCGTGGACAGCGAAAGAGACCTTGTTTTTATGGGCGATGGTGAACAAATCAGCATTCTGGATACGGATCTCAACCTGATAACGCTCTTTCCGGTAACCGAATACGGTCAGATCAGCGGCATTTTTTACGTTCAGGAAATCCACATCCTTTATATGGCCTGTAAAAATGACGGGCTCAGGATGCTGGATGTATCTAATCCTGAAATGCCAATTATTGCCGGGTCTTATATTTATCCTGACAACGATCTCATTGAAATCAACGGGGTATTTGTCGAGAACCAGATCGCTTATCTGGCATGCGGAGTGGGGGATGTCTTAATTCTTGATGTCTCAACCACCCGCAATCCCGTTCTTTTAAGTGCGGTAGATCTTCCCGCCTTTTACTATAATTACACTCTGGATATATTTGTATCAGGCAATTACGCCTGGGTGGCGGACCTGATTTCTGGGGTCTATGTCATTGACATCAGCACACCGGATAAGCCAAAGTATATCGGGTTAATGGACCCGCCCTTGCCCGGGGTCCGTGATCTTATGATATCAGGTGATTATCTTTACACTGCGCAGGAGGGAAGCGGAATAAAAATTATCGATATATCTGATTCACAACTCCCGACGGAAACCGGCTCTTATGTGCATGACGGCGGAGAAGTTGCCATCCGTACAAAAAATAATAATGCGTATGTGGCATACGCTTCTTCAGGCATCCGCGTACTTGACATTACCGATAAAACAGCCCCCATTGATAACCCGGATTGGGTTTATTCGGAATCAGGGGCGACCGGTATCAGCTTTGGGACTGATGAAAATTCACTGTTTATCACCAGTGAACAGACCGGCATGCATAAAATTGATATTACGGATAAAACCGACATGCACACGATCGCATTCTATGATACCCCGGCAGATGCGGTTTCAATTGATGTATCAGGCAATTACCTTTATGCAGTGGATAATCAAGTCGGCAATTCTCCGGAAAAAGAAGGACTTAGAATATATTTAATTACCACCACCCCTGAAATCGGCAAACTCACCCCTTTTTTAAGTTTTAAAGGGTTTTGCGCGACCCCCGGTACGGCGAACGATATTAACGTCTGTGACAATTTCGCTTATGTGGC
>JAGGYV010000342.1 GCA_021162325.1 Desulfobacteraceae bacterium
ACCACCACCACCACCATGACCACCACCACGACCTCGACCATGTCCTCGACCATGACCAGGACCACGGCCACGACCACGGCCATGACCATGACCACGACCACGGTGACCACGACCATGACCACCAGCACAGCACAACTGAAATGACGTTTGCGAAAAAAATCGTAAAACTGTTGGAGCACTGGATCAAACACAATGATGATCACGCTGCAACCTATCAGGGGTGGGCGGATCAGGCAAAACAGAATCATCTGGAAGCGGTGGCCGTTTTAATTGAAGAAGCCGCTGAGATGAATCTTGCGGTCAATGAAAAGTTTGAACAGGCCAAAGCGCTGATGCAGGAATAGCGTAACCTTTAAGAAAAATAATAAAAAAGGGGGTGAAATGGGCTTTTTCTATAATTGAAGTTGGGCTTTATTTAAATGATTATCAATATCAACCTATTATCAAGGAGATTCAAAAGGATGAAAAAATCTATTTTATTTATTTGTGCTACTCTTTTTTCTATTATGTTTATGACCGGTTGTGCATCAAACTTATTTCCAGGGGGGCCGACGCCGGCAGGGGTAATAATAACAAATGTTACAGCCCCATCTCAGTATTTGGCCGTTGCTACAGACAAGGATGCTCAAAGTATTAAAGTTGGAGAATCCAGTGCAACGGCAATTCTTGGCTTGTTTGCATTTGGTGATGCAAGCATTGATGCTGCAATGAAAGATGGCAATATTCGAAGGGTTCATCACGTAGACCATAGAGTCAACTTGATACTTTACGGGCTCTTTCTCAAGGATACCACAATCGTGCATGGTGACTAATCCCATTTTTTAAAAAAAATTTCAGGATAAGGTAACGTTTGAAGGTGTTGCAAATCATTAGCGAACCAACATTTTCAAACGGTGTCTGATAACAGGGTAGGATTTGCGAAGCCATCTTAGAGTCTCTGAATTAAATAGATAAACACCGGCAGCCGGCAAAGGGTCTTGAACTCGGTAAATTTATTTTTTACTTCCTGTATCGAGCCGATATTTTCCAAAGGGGAAAAGTAGATGGTCCCTTTGCTGTGAAAATGATCCAGCTGGTTGCGGGTGAGGTCCAAGATTGACGGCATGTGTGTTTCCGGCAGGTCCGCACCGTACAGAAAATTGGCGGATATTTCCACTTTGGTGTATTTTTTGTTAATCTTCATCATTTTGTGAAACGCAAGGGTAACCTTTTTTTTGTTCAATGGTTTTTGGATCATTTCAAATGTTGCCGGGTCTGCGGATTCCAGTCCAATATTAATAAATGTGTCATAGGGCAGTTTGTTCAGCATTTCAAAAAGAGACGCATCTGCCCTGAAAATGGAATCCACACTGCCAAACAGAAAGAGTCTCGGGCCTTTAATCACCGAATTTTTCAATCCAAGTATTTCGTAAGATTGCATGGCAGCATATTCAATGAGCTCCGGTCCGGCAAAAAGCGCATCATGTTGGCCCAGGAAAATGGAATTATAGTTGACGATATCTTTATTATAGAGACGTTTTAACTGAAGAATCTGGTCGAGGATATTCTGTTTTTCACGGCATTTGAACCCATTGCCGGACTTTACCCGGCAGAAACCGCAGTTATAGAGGCAGCCGTCAGCGATGGTTAAGGGGATGACATCATATTCCACATGACGGGTATCCGGCGGCAGCACCGACACCCGGCCGCCGATAATCTCATGAAGATTATGGGCTCGCTGTTCGAGTGTTTTCGGGCCCATTAAAAGAATACGATTGATAAAACCATTTATTTTGTTGGGCGTAGCGGTTTTGTCAATAGCATTCAACCGGTTGATCAGCTGATGCCAGGCCTCAAATGCATGGGTGACTTCCGGGCTTTGAAAGCGATTATGACCGAAAATCCCGTTACTGTCATAGGGCAGACACGGTACATAGTATTCTCCGGTAAAATCATAGGCTCCCGTGTAACCGCCGGCGGCAAAGTAGGTCCAGTCATTCCCGGCATTTCGTTTCAGCCATTCAGCTGCATCCAGCCATCCCTCGCCGCGTCCCTGGATGGTTTTAATCTCACCATTTAAATTGAATTGAAACGTATAGTTGTCTGATTTGATTTCAGCGTATTTACCATATCGGAAGGGATAGCTGATCTTGATATATTTATCAGCCCCTTGCTTTTCGCAGGTGATGCTCAAATCATCAATTGAATAGGTTTTCATTATTCTGCATTCGTTTTTTGTATAATATCATTGGGCTGACAATCAGAAGGGCCTTCGGTTTCAATAAACACATGGGAGTTGGGCTGGGCAACTGTGATCTCTTCATTTTTTTCCGTCATCATTTTTGCAATCCGGTGGGTCCGGTTCGGCCCTTTGGCGGTAAGGAGGTCTATCGTATCCCCGGTTTGGATTTTATTTCGAACACCCACATAAAATTGGTTTTGATTAACCTTTTTTACAATTTTGCCCACAAATTTCGCCTTGTTTTCCGGCGTGTCTTTTTTATAATTCGGCAGACTCGCATCCGGGTCATCTAAATAAAAACCCGTACAATATCCCCGCTGGTTGATACCGGCAAGCGTTTTTTGCCAGTCTTTCGATATTAAATATTTATCCGGGGCCATATAATATAAATCAATGGCCTGACGGTACGTTTGTACGGTGGCTGCCAGGTAATTCAGCCCTTTCATGCGGCCTTCAATTTTAAGAGATGAAATGCCGGCATGGATCATTGCCGGGATATGATCAATCATGCATAAATCTCTGGAATTAAAAATATATGATCCCCTGTCATCTTCATACAGGGGCATGTAATGGCCGGGGCGCAGTTCTTCAACCACTGAATATTTCCATCGGCAGGGGTGTGCGCACATCCCTCGGTTGCTGTCCCGACGGGCCATAAAGCTGCTAAGCAGGCAGCGACCGGAATAAGAAATGCACATGGCCCCGTGTACAAAGGTTTCAATTTCCACCGGCAAATTGAGAGCCAGTGTTTTGATTTCTTCAAGGGTCAGTTCCCGTGCGGTATTTAGCCGTGTAACTCCCTGTGACGCCCAAAATAAAGCGCTTTGGCGACTGGTTGTGTTTGACTGGGTGCTGAGGTGAATGGGGATGTGGGGAATGATTTTTTTTGCCTGCATCAAAATACCGGGATCTGCAATGATGACTGCATCCGGATGTATTTCTCCGAGTTTTTCAAGAAACTCTGAAATGGCGGATTCTTCATGGGTTCGCGGGTAAATATTGCAGGCCACATATACTTTTACGTCTTTCCCATGGGCATATGAAACCGCTTTACGCATTTCTTCTATGGTAAAATTGCCGGAAAAATTTCGTAAACTGAAATCCTTACCAGCCAGGTAAACTGCATCCGCACCATAGTGAATAGCGGTTTCGAGTTTTTCAAAATTTCCTGCCGGGGCCAGCAATTCTATTTTTTTAAAAGACGGCATCACTCAAACTCTCAAATAACGGTCAATGTTTTTAGATAGTGGGTGAACGGAAAATCTCTAAATTGCATTTTTTTTGTCATTGTGAGCCACGCCGCTGGCGTCGCAGGGACGGTTACGACCGAAACAATCTCCTTATCGACAGGGGATTACTTGGTCGTTCGTTCCGCACTCCGCGTAATGACAACCAGGATTTAGAGGTTTTCGGTCAGGCTTTTTCGTTGGTAAGGTGCGATAAAAAATAAAGCCCTTCAAAATCGAAATGATAAAATAATTCGATTCTAAAAGGGCTTTATGGTTTGATAACACTGAAAAAATTAATAGTTCTGATTTTTCAGTACGGCTATAAGGCGCTTACCCCAGACCTTTAAACTGAATCGTCAGGTTTACGTTTATATTCAAGCCGCCCTGAAACGCAACCTCTTTCAGGAAGCTGGCCACTATGTTTCTGAACGCATCATCGGAGACATCACCGCCTTTGGATGCGTAACCGCCTGATTTAACAATGCTGCGCCCGATTCTTCTGGCGTTCAACCCGCTTTTCCCGGGTTTGAGATGCTTTTTCAGGCTGGGGAATTTCTTTACAGCTTCTTCTAAGGTAAATCGGTCCCTGCCGGTTTTCCGGGTCAGGTCATAGGTTTGTTCCGGCGTCAGGCTGAAGGCTTCTTTAACCAGGCTGTAAACATAGCCTCTGTCTGTTTTCTTTTTGGAAATAAGGTAGCCCAGGTCGCATTTGTCGCTGTTGCTCAGCTTTGCAAGAATACTGGCAACATCCTGAATTTTAATTTCTTTACCGGCAGCCTCGGATACCTTTTCGGTGATATCCGGTGACCGCAACGGCTGGCCGGCCCGTAATGAGTCGATGATCATTTCGCTGTTTGTTTTTTTTGTTTTCATGATACCCTCACTCTTTTAGAGTTTTATTCAAATGTTTAAAAAATAATACATTCTGCATGACACCCATCCCGATAAAGTAAATTTATTTATAACATTAGTCGTAAAATTTCATAAATAAATTACATGAGGATGAATTTTTTTAATTTTAAATCATATAGTTTGATTTACGATTCTATACTAATTTTTAATACATTTTTATGATTTGTCAAGGAGTTAATTATTTTTGTAGGGATTCACCTACAAAATACTGAGCGGAAATCTTACAATTTTTAGACGGGCCTTGTCTGTAGAATAGCGTTCTGTATGATGTTGTTAGTTTTTCTATGCCGACGGCGGGAAAAAATATTTTTTGTCTTTGGAAAATTTAATTTACAGAGTGTTGGAATGGACGCACGAAGAGCGAGCGAACGCTCGTTCTTTTTTGCTTGACAGGTTTTCAGATGCAGGGTATCAATTTCAGGGTGTATTAACTGCAAGCCTCCTTTTTAAAAATTAAATTTGACAAACTCGTAAAAAGTCAGATTTCGATGGCAAAGTATAAAAGTTTAAATTCAAGGCGCGCAAATCCTGAGTGATGATTTGTACTTAGCGTACCATGAAAAAACGAAGGATGAAGCGCAACACAGAATTTGGACTTTTTACGAAGCCATCAAATTTCATCGACGAACAGTTCACTTATCCACCTATAATACTGGGGCAATTTATGGAAGTATTAGACAAGATAAAAAGAATCTCCAACGAACCATATCTTTATGCGTCGAATTTAAAACAGGTTGCCGGTAAGCCGATTGTCGGGAACTTTTGTTCGTATACGCCTGAGGAACTAATCTATGCTGCCGACGGCGTTCCATTTCGGTTGTTTGGAACAAAAAATGATATCTTATTAGCTGATGCGCATCTGCAGACGTATTGCTGTTCCCTGGTCAGGGGAGGGCTTGAAGACGCTTTGAAAGGGAATTTGAGTTTTCTGGATGGTGCGGTGTTTCCCCATACCTGCGATTCCATTCAACGCCTGTCCGATATCTGGCGGCTGAACGCGGGGTTTGCTTTTCATATTGATGTCGTATTGCCGGTAAAGCTGGATACCCAAAGTGCCCGTACCTACATGATTGATGTACTAAATGACTGTAAGTCGGATTTGGAATCTGCGCTTAATACCCGGATTACGGAAGAAAAACTCTGGCAATCCATCAGATTATATAACCGTCTGCGTCAGACCCTGGGTGAGATTTATGAGATGCGAAGTAATGACCCGGATAGTATATCTTCATCTGATCTCTACCATGTAATCAAAGCGTCAATGATAATGGATCGGGATGAATGTTTGGCGCTGTTGACAGCATTACGGGATGAATTAAAACAAAAAGTGAATGATCGTACATTAAATAAAAACAAGCGGATCATACTGTCCGGCGGTATTTGTAATCATCCGGATATCTATACCGCGCTTGAAGAATCCGGTGCTGAAGTCATTTGGGATGACTTGTGTACCGGAACGCGATATTTTGAAGGAGAGATTGAGGAACTCGGAGATCCGATTGAGGCGATCGCTGACCGTTACCTGACCCGGATAGTCTGCCCGGCAAAATATTTAACAGTAACTGCCCGGGGAGAAAATCTGGTCCGTCTGGTGAAAGACCGCAATGCATCCGGCGTGATATTCATGTTTTTGAAATTTTGCGATCCCCATTCATTCGATTATCCGTATTTGAAGCAATTTTTAGATGATGCCGGGGTGCCGAATATTCTGCTGGAAGTGGAAGAACAACTCCCGTCTGACGCGCAGCTTAAGACCCGGTTTGAGACATTTGTGGATATGATTGATTGATGGCGTCGTTAAAAGTCCCATCTACTGCGTTGTAGCGATTTTTCCGCCATTCAAGATACCGCATGTATGATTTCTTGTCTGAAAAATCACTACGCCTTGCCAAGTTTTATGAGATTGGTGGAATTTTTACCTTAGCCATCCGAGTGTTTTTTACGTGAGCATCATTGATTGATTGATCAAATAAATAAAATCGGAGAAAGCATGACTGATCCAGCGATTGTTAAAGATCCGGAAAAAGAAAAGCGGAAAATAAAATCCGTCAGTAAAATGAAAGAGATCATGACCACTTACTATATCGAGGCCAAAACCGCCCGGCAAAACGGGAAAAAGGTGGCCTGGATTACCAGCGGGGGGCCGGTGGAATTTTTGATCGCCATGGATGTGATTCCGGTGTATCCGGAGAATCACGGCGCCATGGTCGGTGCCTCCAAAATGGGGGTGGATTTGTGTGAAAAAGCCGAAGCAATGGGGTATTCCAGAGATTTATGCTCCTACGCGAGAGTGGACATCGCGTGTTCGGTCACCAACGGCGGGCCCATCGGCGGGCTGCCGGAACCGGACTTTCTGGTTTGCTGTAACAATATTTGCGGCACGGTCTTAAAATGGTATGAAGTCGCGGCCCGCCATTATAATGTTCCGTTGTTTATTTTAGATACCCCGTTTATTCATACAACGTTTTCGGCAAGTGCCAGAAAATACGTCATTAAACAGACATATGAATATATAGATTTTCTGGAAAAGCAATGCGGCAAAAAAATGGATTTTGACCGGCTGCATGAAGTCAGCAAGCTGGCCGTTGCCGGCCTTCGACTCTGGCAGGAAGTGCTGGATACGGCCGCACATAAACCGGCGCCCATGACGGCATTTGATGCATTTTTTCATCTGGCGTTGATTGTCACCCTGCGTGGGACTCAGATTGCCGTGGATTACTATAAGCAGCTTAGAGATGAAATGAAGCAGCGGATTGCCGACGGCATCGCCATGGTTCCGAATGAAAAATACCGGCTTTTGTGGGATAATCTGCCGATATGGTATCGGACCAAATGGCTGTCGGATAAATTCTCGTCCCATAACGCGTGCCTGGTGGGCGATACTTACACCTCTGCCTGGAGTGGAATCATGGATCTGCTTGATGAGGATAATTTTATTGAGACCGGTGCTGTGGCCTATTCCAGTGTGTATATTAACGTGTCTCTTGATATTATGCTGGAGACATTAAAAAAGCTGATCAAAAAATATGATGTGGACGGCCTGGTTATGCATTCTAACAGAAGCTGCAAGCCTTACTCATTCGGTCAGTATGATTTGCAGAAAATGGTTATGAAGGAGCTGAAATTACCGACGTTGATTATCGAAGCTGATATGGTGGATGCCAGGAGTTTTTCTGAAAGCCAGATAGAAACTCGCATAGATGCGTTTATGGAAACGTTGAAGGCTTGATGGCTTCGTAAAAAGTCCAAATTCTTTGTTGCGCTGCATCCTTCGTCTCTTCAAAGTACGCTAAGTACGAATCATCACTCAGGATTTGCGCGCCTCGCCAATTTTATGATTTGGTGGAGCTTTTTTCTTTGCCATCGAAATCCGACTTTTTACGAGTTTGTTAAGGCTTAGTGGCTTCGCTAAATCTTCAATTTTCGGTTTAGCTTTTGGGTTGCACTCAATAAAAGTCATTCAACGTAACCAGTTACGCCTCATTCCTTTTATCTCGTGCGCCTTAAATTAAAGATTTATCTTTGCCCTCAAAAAGAGGTATGATTCAATCATAAAAACCGTAGAAAAAATGACTTAAATTTGAGGCCGGGAGGGGAGATAATGCCTACGGCATTGGTTTTTTTATATAAAAAAATGATCGCGCGTTAGCGCATTCATTAACTTTAGGCACTTCAGATCACTTTAAACTTCGAATTTTTTCAATTTACGGTGTGAAATAACACAAGCCGCATATAAAAATGAAGATTCAGAAATAAGGATTAAATTAAATGATTACAGCAGGTATTGATATCGGGTCCATTACGGCAAAAGCTGCAATTTTAAAAGATGGAGAAATTCTCGGGACTCGGGTCATTTTCACAGGGTATAATTCAAGCCAGGCCGGGAAAAATGTGATTGATGAACTGGCAAAAGAAATCCAAATCCGTGTGGATGATTTGGATGCTGTAGTGGCGACCGGTTACGGTAGAAACAGTGTGGAGTTTGCCACCAAGGCGATTACCGAAATTACCTGCCATGGGGCTGGCGCGCATTTTTTAAATCCGGATATTCGATTTATAATTGATATCGGTGGACAGGACAGCAAGGTGATTCGCATTGACGAATCCGGCCGGGTGGTTGATTTTGCCATGAATGACAAGTGTGCGGCTGGTACGGGTCGATTTCTGGAAGTCATGGCACGCGCCCTGGAAGTCGAGCTGGACGGATTCGGCGAT
Source organism: Desulfobacteraceae bacterium (assembly GCA_021162325.1). Lineage (GTDB taxonomy): Bacteria > Desulfobacterota > Desulfobacteria > Desulfobacterales > Desulfosalsimonadaceae > SURF-3. Next base: position 8,578 of record JAGGYV010000342.1, read on the forward strand.
ATCAGTCTTCAGGGAACCGCACCGGCAAAAATCAGCAGCATTTGCACGGTATTTGCTGAATCCGAAGTGATTTCGCTGATATCAAAAGGTGAGACCCGTAAAAATATTATTGCGGGCATCCATGAATCGGTCGCTTCCCGGGTGTCTGCCCTGGCCAAACGGGTGGGGGTTGTGGAACCGGTGATGATGACCGGGGGGGTGGCAAAGAATATGGGGGCCGTCCGGGCGCTGGAAGCGAAACTTGAGACGAGCATCCAGGTCTCTGAATATGCCCAGGTGAATGGCGCCATCGGCGCAGCAATTTTAGCAGGTAGGGAGGTTTTACGTGAAATCAATAAAATTTGATCCGGATGTATGTCTAAATTGTGAGACCATCGATTGTCTCATGAAATGTCAGTATATTTCCTTTAAGGACATTGCCGAAGCCCGGGAAGAAAAATTAAAAATTAATGACGGAAAAGACAGTCGGGTATTGCATGAATGCCTGACCTGCTACGCATGCCAGGAGTATTGCCCCAATGGGAATAATCCATTTTTCCTGCTGGTGGAACGCCAGGAAGAAAAAGGGATTTTTCCGGCCCCCCGGCCGATTGTGGAAGAGCAGTTGCGCATGATGGCGCCCAAGGGGAGAATCACCAAACAGGCGGTGTCCGGACCGGTGGTGGATATGTGCGCGTTTCCCATGCTGACCGGATGCGTTCGGGGAAAACTGTTTGAAGGAGCATCCACTATTGTGGGCACGGACATTTTTTGTAATATCATGTGGCTCCATTTTGCTAAAAATTCTACCATCCGGCAGCTTGTTCCGGAGATGATTGATAATATCATGTCCTTTTATCTGAAAGATTCGGACACCAATGAACTGGTCTGCTTTCATGATGAGTGTTACGGAACCTACACCAGTGTTGCCGATGCCTATGGTATTGAGGTCCCTTTTAAACCGATTCATCAGTTCGATTATTACAATCAGCGGTTAGATATTTTAAAAGATCACATCAAACCGATCAATGCGAAAATTGTTTATCAGCGCCCTTGCTCAAATCGTCTCTGCCCTCAAACAGATCCGGTCTTAGATGAAATTTTTGAAAAAATCGGGGCAGACCGGGTGCCGCGACAGTATGACCGGGGAAATGCGCTTTGCTGCGGCGGGGTGCCGAGGGCGCATCAGCGGGAAGAACTGGCTGATGAACTGGTGGAAAAAAATATTAACGATATGCTGTCCGTGGGTGCCACCTATTGTGTGTTTAACTGTCCGTTTTGTATGGCCACATTAGGCCAGGAAGTCGCGGAACAGGGCCTGATGCCGATTCTGGTCAGCGATCTGGTTCAAATAGCTTTGGGAGAATAACATGACAACTGATTTGATTAATCGATTGGCAAAAATCGTCGGTCCCCGGTTTGTTTCCGGGGAAGCAGAAGAGAGATACCTGTATTCCATGGATCCCGGCACCATGCCGGCAGCAGCGCCGGATGCCGTGGTCATGCCGAAAAACACAGACGAAGTTCAGCAGATCGTCCGGCTGGCCAATGAACTCAACGTCCCGATCGTTCCCATGGGGGCCGGGCTGGTTCTGTCCGGCCTGACCCGTGCTTTAAAGGGCGGCATTATTATTGATATGAAACGCATGAATCATATTATTGAAGTGAACCCGCAAAGCCGCTATGCCGTGGTCGAAGGCGGCGCGGCTCAGGGAATGCTCAAGGCATATCTGAAAAAACATCACCCCCAGTTGAAGCATTCCATGCCGGATGCCCCCCCCATAGCCACCATGGCGGGTAATGTTTGTATTCACGGCTCCGGACACCTGTCTGTGTTGGGCGGGTCCCATTCAGATATGCTCACCGGCATGGAGGTTGTTTTGCCTACCGGTGAGATCATCCGGACCGGTTCCTGTAGTGTTTCCGGCGAATGGTTTGCCCGGTCGCCGCTCCCGGATTTGTCCGGACTGTTTGTGGGGTGGGCAGGAACCACCGGCATTGTTACCAAACTTGGAATCAAGCTGTTTCCCAATTACAAACATAATGATGTATTGATTTTTGTGGCCGAAGATGCGGACCTGATGCCGGAAATTATATCCCGGCTGACAAGTACCCAGGTGGCCGAAGATATGACCCCCTGGATGTCGCCAAAGCCGGCCTGGGCCAAGGGGTTTCTTCATATCAATATTGCATATGGGGCGCACACAAAAAAAGAATTAATTTTTAAACGAAATTTGCTCCAGGCATCTGTGAGGGAATATCTTGACCGGAAAATCGCCGGGTTTCTGCCCTTGCCGCCACCGCAAAAGGGCCGGTTTCTGGAAATCCCGTCTCCAGATCTGGCCAGATTTGCAGACCTGCGAAAAGGCGGGGGATTTGAATATGTCGGTGCCCTCATGGCCATTGAGCATTTTGCCGATGCGTATCGCGCGGGTCTGGCGATTGCGGAAAAATTTAATGTCAGTTATTCTTTGGGCGCTCGCATCATAGGGGCCGGGCATTGTATGATGTTCTTTTTTGCCTACGCGTTTAACCGGGCGGA
>JAGGYV010000040.1 GCA_021162325.1 Desulfobacteraceae bacterium
ATTATGAAAAGAATCGAGACGTTCAATTATCTGCAGGATATTGATGCCATTCTCGATAAAATTCTTGAAGAAGCCCGCAGTCTTTCCAATGCTGATGCCGGATCCATTTTTATTGTAGAAGATGACCAATTACGATTTGGGTATGTTCATAATGATACCCTGTTTAAAAAAAATGAGGTCAATGAAGAGATCTATGTTGATTTTTCAGTGCCCATTGATGAGCGGTCCATAGTAGGGTATGTCGCCTTAACCGGTCATACGATTGTTATCGACGATGCCTACCATCTTTCATCCTCCCGTCCGTTCACGTTTAATTCCGATTATGATATAAAATCCGGGTATAAAACCCAATCGATTCTAACCGTACCATTGCACACGTTTCATGGCCGCTTGGTGGGTGTTATGCAGTTGATTAATGCAAAAGATGAGAATGGTCGGATTATAGAATTTTTAAAAAAAATTCAGGATGTTATTCCTTTGATCGCCAATAATGCTGCTGTTGCGATTGATCGGGGCATTATGAACCGGGAGATGATCCTGAGAATGGTGAAAATGGCAGAACTCAGGGATCCAACGGAAACCGGGGTGCATGTTCAACGGGTCGGGGCATATTCAGCTGAAATTTATCATCAGTGGGCCATAAAACATCAAATTGATAAGCAGGAAAAAAATCGAAATAAAGATTTGATCCGACTGGCGGCCATGCTTCATGATGTCGGAAAAGTCGGGATTTCGGACAAAATTCTAAAAAAACCGGACAAACTGACGGACCGTGAATTTGATACCATGAAATGGCATACGGTTTATGGGGGCCGTTTGTTCATGAATCAAACATCGCGTCTTGATAAAATGAGCATGCAGATTGCATTGAACCATCATGAAAAGTGGAACGGCAAAGGATATCCCGGGAAAATTGATGATATTATGGCGGTGGATGCCAGGATGGGATCACCGAAGAGAAAAGAGGAAATACCATTGTCCGCACGAATTGTTGCCATAGCGGATGTTTTTGATGCACTGGTTTCCCGACGTTCGTATAAAGCGTCATGGAGTGAAAAAAAGGCGCTTGAAGTACTTGAGGCAGATGCCGGCAAACATTTTGATCCTGAAATTGTGGAAATATTTTTCCAGATTTTTCCGGTGATCCAGGCAATCCGGAAAAAATATAAAGAATAGTTGGCCTTGATCATCGTTGCGGCCACCGGAATGTCGCGTAAGAAACGCGACCTACAAACCAATCCCCATTAGCGTTGCGGCGTAGGCCGGGTTTCCATACCCGGCATGGTATAAAAATGGCCGAAACGATGATCAAGGTCGAATAGTTTAAGTTCAGCAGTCTGTGGGCTTTTCACCAGAAATTATTATATGCCTGACCGGAGTAATTGATGGAAAAAGAAGCAGTCAAATTGTATGACCTGATCGATTATCAAAGCCAAAAAGCGATTCTGGCTGAGATTAAAACGATTATTTCTTTGCTTGATTCTGATTCCATAATGGATCAGTTCCAATCGGTGTATCAGGATATTATTCGATTATTCAACGGCGAATATCCAGGCTACAGAGCTTCCAACACCAAATATCATAATCTGGAACATACGATCATGGTAACGCTGGCCACGGCCCGCTTGATCCATGGAAGTGTTAAGGCCGGTTTCCAGTTTGCGCCGGAGAATGTCCTGATCGGTTTTCTCGCGGCATTGTTTCATGATTCCGGGCTGATCCAGACCAAGCAGGACAGGAAAGGAACCGGTGCGAAGTATACCATTGGACATGAAAAGCGCAGTGTGAATTTCATGAAAAAAAATCTTGTTAAAAAAGGATTCTCTCAGCAGCAGATCGATGATTGTGCCCAGCTTATTAAATGTACCAATTTAAAAATTGAAGTAGCTGATATTCCTTTCCGGTGTGAAGAAATTAAAAATCTGGGTAAAATTGTCGGGTCTGCTGACTTGCTTGCCCAGATGGCGGATCGGCATTACCTGGAAAAATTGATCCTGTTGTTTAAAGAATTTGAAGAAGCCGGTATTTCCGGGTTTGTTTCTGAAGAAGTGCTTCTTGAAAAGACCGAAGGATTTTATAAAAATGTGACCCAAAAACGTTTAACGCAGAATTTTGACAATATTTTCTCCAACATGGCAAATCATTTCAAGTATCGGTGGAATATTGACCGTGATTTGTATGCCGAATCTATTAATAATAATATTAAATATTTAAAATCAATATTAAGCGGTGGGAAAAAAAGCCGGCTGTTTTATCAACAGCATTTGAAACGAGGGACAATGATTAAAGAAAGCAGTTGAGGACAGCCATGATAATTCCACGCATTTTTTGTCACTGCCCGGTACTTTATAATTTGGACTTTTTACGAGTTTATCAACATTGGTTTCGCGGTAAAAATATTGAATTGAAGTAAGGAGTGGACATGCATCCGTCGTTTAAAATTTTTTTTATTTGTATGTTATTGGTGAGCCTTTTTAATCCGGTCATCGCTGATGAGATTGCTCAGAATTATTACGACCTGGGGGTGTTTGCCTATGAAGAGGGTAATTTTAAGGAAGCCGGGGGGCTTTTGCAAAAAACCGTTAGCCTGAATCCGGATAATGCCCGGGCAAATTATTATCTTGGGCAGACATATGCCAAATTAGATCAGCCCGACGAAGCCGAGTTTTATTTAACCGCTGCATTTTTTTTAGATCCGCAAATCCCGGGACTTAAATATTCTCTGGGGAGGCTTTTTTTTGAAAAAGGAGATTATGGACAGGCCCTGGAGAAATTTGAAGAAGTGGCGGCCGATGACCCCGAAAATGTCCTGGCAATATATTACTCAGGCATCAGCCGGTATAAGCTGGCGCAATATGATGCAGCCGGTGAATATTTGGTAAAGGCTGCCCGGATGAGCCCGACGATTAAAGGCAATGGATACTATTATGCCGGTGTCTGTGATTATCATCTCGGCCGGTTTGATGAAGCGGTCAAAAAGTTTGAACATGTGATGGCAGTTGCGGATTCAGAAGACATGAAAGAAAATGCCCGGTCATGGGCGCAATCCATCAAAAAGGAACAGTCAGCCACAAAACCCTATTGTTTATACCTTAAAACCGGATACTTATATGATGACAATGTTGTTCTGGAACCAGCGGATCTGGATATCGTTGCGGATGAAAGTGACAGCGCTTTTATGTTATATTTTTCAGGAAAGTATGACGTGATTGTTGGCCGTCAGGTGACTTCAGGGATCGGTTACAGTCATTATCAGACCCGATATCAGGATCTGGAGGAATATGATTTAACCGGAAGTATCGGTAATGTTTATTTAAATTATAAGTTTTGTGAATCCGTGTGGGTGAGCCTTAAATACCTGCCCACCTATTACTGGGTCGATTCCGAGAGTTATTTAATGCAGCACCAGGTAAAGCCGTCCGTATTGTGGATGATCGATAATTATAATGCCGTCGATTTTTCATACAGCTATTATCGAAATAATTATTTTACAGATAATTCCAGGGACGGACATTCCAATGAAATGTCAGCAGATTATTCCCGCAGGTTTTCAGGCCTTGACGGGTATGTGTTCTGCGGTGTTGGGTATGAAATTAATTCAGCTGACGGGAAAGATCAGGATTTCAGTGAACTGAAAACACTGGCAGGCATCTCCTATGATATTTTTGAAAAGACGAATATCACTGTTTACGCAAATTATTATGATAAACAATATGATGATAAAGATATCTTATTTAATATCAAACGGGATGATTCCCGTTATTTTGCTTCGGCATCAATTACACAAAATATTTGGAAACAATGGTTGAATGTTTCAGCGGAATATACCTTTACGAAAAACAACTCGAATATTGCTCAATTTGATTATGAACGAAATGCCATGCTGCTTTCAGTGTCAATTAATTTATAGCAGGAGAATAAATACGATGAGCATCAAAAGCGGTTGGATAATTTTTATAAGTATTATTTTAGGAATGGTATTATGTGATTTATCTGCCCTTGCGGCAGGCCCGGCAGAGAAGATAAATATTGAAAGCATGGTTATCAAAGAGGGCTTTGAGCCGGGTAACGGGTCGGCGGTGGGTAAAATCCGTCAGGTATCCGGAACGGTGCTGATCCTTCACAAGGCACAGAAACATGGTTATCGGGCGGAGGAAGGTCTGGATTTGTTCAAGGGAGATATTGTTCTTACCGGAAAAGATGGCAATGTGGCATTTGTGCTCAATGACGGCAGCTTTATATCGTTGTCATCAGGCACAGAGATGAGAATTAATAAGAGCCTTTATGCGCCAAAACAAAAAACAAGATCATCATTTATGGAAATGGTCTCAGGCACGGCCCGTTTTGTGGTCAAGAAATTTGTGGATGCCCGGCATTCCGAATTTAAAGTCAAAACAAGGACATCCGTGGCCGGTGTCCGGGGGTCTGATTTTATTATTGATGCGACTGAAACCATCACGGAAATTACCACTTTTGAAAAAACCGAACTGGCAGTTATCAGTTTGTCGCATCCGGAAGCGGAACCGATTATTCTTCATGATTTTGAACAAACAATTGTCAGAATGGGCCGCCTGCCGGAAGAAGCACAGAAAGTAAAAGCCGAAGAAATCGATCGCCTGATGAAGGAATTTAAGTTTTTACCGTCAGACCCGTCGCCGATTAAACAAGCATTCACCGTGTCTGCTGTGCCGGTATCACAGGAAAGCGTTTATGTTGCCAGAGACGATTTGATTCCCCCGAAATCTGATGACATGCATCAACTTGCCGATCAAGACAATTCATTACAGGATATGTTCAGATCCAAAAGCATCCTGATGGATGAACATGATATTGAGGAACAGAATACCCGGATTTACGAAGAAAAGAGTGAAGACTTCCAGAAATATCCCCTGGCGGA
>JAGGYV010000079.1 GCA_021162325.1 Desulfobacteraceae bacterium
AAAGTATAGTTTAATATTATTAAAAAGATAAAAGGAAAAACATGGAAAAATGGTTACAGGAATTATCTGATGAGGATCGGGCGTTTATTAAACGGTTTATTCTGGCTTCCGGGTCATTAAAGGCGCTGGCAAAACAATACCAGGTGTCATATCCCACCCTGAGAATCAGGCTCGATAGATTAATTAATAAAATCAAGGTTGTTGATGATCCTGAAAACAGAGATCCGTTTCGGATGAAGCTTCGTTCTTTGGCAGCCGAAGGCCGGATTTCAACGGTTGTGGCAAAAGAAATAATCAAAGCCTATCAAAAGGAGAAAAGGGGGAAAGAAAATGGTTGAAGCATGGTTTGGCCCGGAATTCGCATGGATACCCGGAACGTTATTAGGGACTATTGGCGGTGGTATTGGTGGTCCTCTGGCCGGTATTTTTGCACCCAGGGGAAAATTTAAAAAGCAGGTTTTGGGATTTTATTATACGATACTGGTGATCAGCGCAGTGATGTTCATTGCCGGGGTCGCTGCCCTGCTGTCCGGCCAGCCCTATGGGGTATGGTACGCATTGGGGTTTCCGGGATTATTATGTTTGATTCTTTTTGGCGTTTTGCAGGGGGTTGTTTCAAAGCGTTATGAAGAAGCCGAGTTGCGTAAAACGATGGCGAAAGACCTATGATAAAAAATAAATTTCTGACCGTTTTTTCCCCGGTAACCATTACCGGCGGTTCATCCCATCAAATACCGAATTTTGAGCGGTTCTCGGTTGAAGAAGCAACGAAAACCTTTCTCTGGGACAACAACAGAAAAGTGTCCTGGATGGAATGCGGAGATCCGAAGGGATTTCCGGTTTTTTTTGCCCACGGGTGTCCCGGTTCCCGGCTGGAAATTCTTTTTATGGATGAAAAGGCCCGACAGCATGGTTTCCGGGTCATTGTTTTTGAACGCCCGGGATTCGGCCGGTCGGACTTAATTAAAGGGTATCCGCTGCTCGCATTTGCTAAAGACCTTGAAAAAATGGCAGATGAACTCAAGATCAAAAAATTTGGCCTGATCGGCTGGTCAAGCGGGGGGCCACCGGTTCTTGCTGCCGCCTACCATCTGCCCAAACGGGCGGCATTTGTTTTTTCTCTTTCCGGTTACACGGATTTCGGGAAATTTGAAGACGCAAAAAACCTGATGGCCGAACATCAGCTTTACGGACCGGAACTTTTCGATACCAGCCCCCGGTTGTTCATGCGGGTGTTAAAAATGGTTCGCTGGACAGACATTCATTTGCCGAATTTCTATTTTAAGCTGGCCAAAGAGGAAATGAGTCTACCGGACAGAAAAATATTACAAGATCCCCTGATAGCCGATCTGTTTATCCGCGACCAGGAAGAGGCCATGGTTGCTGGCACCCGCCAAATTTTTCAGGATTTGACCATCCAGTGGGAACCCTGGGATTTTGATGTAACACAGATAACAGTGCCGACATATATTTTTCAAGGAAAGCAGGATTCTTTTGTTCCCTGGCAGTTTGGACAACATCTGGCCGATATGATTCCGAATGCAAAACAGGAACTATACGAAGACCGGGGCCACTTGTTTATCCTGGAACCGTCTTTTCAGGATGAGCTGTTTCACCTGGCAGCAGAGCTGGTAAACGATTCCATCTGGCAGAGAAAATACTGATTTTGTTTAATTTGTGGCCGAACGAAAACCTCAATTTTTCGTAGGTTGGGTAGAGCCCGCTCTGACATGTTGGGTTTCGCTACGCTCTACCCAACCTACGAGAATCAACCGTTTAGCCAAATTTAAATTCTAAAGGGAGAAACCCAACAAATTATTTCCGGTGGGTTTCCGTTCATACACTAATTTATTCAAAAAACCGACCCGGCTTCTACAAGCAAAAATATTTCCGAAGCCGGGCCGTTTATTTTTGTATAAAAAATTCAGAGAATAAGGCTAAAAATTAAAAATAATATCCAAAATTGATGTTGATCCGGGTGTTGCGGTTATTGGATGATTGCCATCCATCGGCATTGTCAACCATAGAACCACCCATAAAAGGCATATTTTCTGCGGAAATAATATCAATATAGGTATATACCGGTCCGGCGGAGATCATGCACCCGACCACATTCTGCCAGGTTTGATCCCAGTCCTTGCCCTCATTATCAGCCTGGATAATCGTATTATCGGAATAAAATGTCAGCTTGGAAATAGGACCAAAATCCACGGGCAGTCCGTATGCCACATTAAACGTTCCAATTTGTGCTTTCATCGGCATCCCCCAGACATAGCTGTAAGCACCGCCATAGAACACATCTTTTTGAGCCGTATCCGGGTTTTCCAGATTGTATTCATACTGAATCCCTTCCACTTGTATGTTCCATCGCCCATAAGTGCCGACCATGTGTACGGCACCTGCCCAGTGTGTCCCGATTTTACTGGTATCACTATTTCGAATCCCGCCATATTCACCGGAAAGACCGATTTCAGTAGAACAGGTGTCGTTGTGTGTAAAGGTATATGCGAGACGGATGTTTCCCTGGTTTGTTTCTTCGTTGTTCTGGCTAAGGGAAGGATCGTTGCCATCAGTATAATTCAAAACATCCACGGAATATCTGCCGGCATCTCCGGCACTGCCCAGTTCCCCATTTTTATAAAATGCCAGCGTAAGGCTCAAGGGGCCGTCATTATAAAGGGCTTTAATCCCCATGTCATAGTCATCTTCAAGCCCCACATAATAGGCGCCGGAAAACCAGAAGTTATGGGACGCATAGGGCTGAATGCCAAAAGGGACCTGATGTACGCCAACCTGCGCCTGCCAGTTTTCATTAAAATTATACCCGATCCATCCGTGATGAATGGTATCAAAGTCATATGACGGATACCATCGATATTCGGCGGATAAAATCATTTCACCAATTTCACCATTGGCACTTAACCGGAACGTGTCAAAAGCAAAATCACCGCCTTTGTCTTTGCTTGCTTCGTCCCAGTCTTTATACGTATAATTGACCCGAAGCGCCCCGCCGATATTAATGCCGTCCA
>JAGGYV010000340.1 GCA_021162325.1 Desulfobacteraceae bacterium
ATGTAAAAAATGCGATTGGAGTTCGGCCGGGAAAGAAATTTTTCAATCTCATCGACTGACGGCGCTTCATCACCGTTGTCTCCGCAATATTTACCGTCCGCCCCCAATCCGAAACGGCCGATTTCTAATGACCGAAGCCCTTTCTGCATGGCTTCTTTAAAAGTCCGGCCAATGGCCATGGTTTCACCCACCGACCGCATGGAGGTTGTCAGGACATCTTCGGCTTCCGGAAATTTCTCAAACGTCCAGCGCGGAATTTTCACCACACAATAATCCAGGGCCGGTTCAAAAGACGCCACGGTTTCCCCGGTAATGTCATTGGGGAGTTCATCTAAGGTATAACCAACCGCCAGCTTTGCAGCAATCTTGGCAATCGGAAACCCGGTGGCTTTGGATGCCAGAGCAGAACTTCGGGATACCCGTGGATTCATCTCCACGATAATCATTTCGCCGTCTTTTGGATTAATCGCAAACTGAACGTTCGAACCGCCGGTATCCACACCGATTTCCCTTAAAATAGCTATTGCCGCATCCCGCATGACCTGATACTCCCGGTCGGTCAGGGTCTGAATCGGTGCCACCGTGATACTGTCACCGGTATGAATGCCCATGGGGTCCATGTTTTCAATGGAACAGACAATCACTACATTGTCGTTTTTGTCCCGCATGACTTCGAGTTCGTATTCTTTCCACCCGAGAACGGACTCTTCCAGCATCACCTGGGTGTTCATACTGGCATCCAGCCCTGAGGCGGAAAGTATATCCAGTTCTTCCGGGTTATAAGCAACACCGCCCCCGGTTCCCCCTAAAGTAAAACTCGGCCGCACAATAATCGGAAATCCGATTTCTTCCGCAATCTGGCGGACATCGTCCATGTCATGGGCAATCCCGCTTTTGGGGATTCGCAGCCCGATTTTATTCATGGCCTGGCGAAACAGATCCCGATCTTCAGCTTTATTAATGGATTCCAGGTTTGCCCCGATCATTTCAACGCCGTATTTCTCCAGAACACCCATTTCCGCAACAGCCTTTGCGGTATTCAAGCCGGTCTGGCCGCCCATCGTTGGCAACAATGCGTCAGGACGTTCTTTTTCAATGATCATTTCAACGGTTTCCGGGGTGACAGGCTCAATGTAGGTCCGCTCAGCCATATCCGGATCGGTCATGATCGTTGCCGGATTGCTGTTTACCAGGACAACTTCATATCCTTCTTCCCGCAGCGCCTTGCAGGCCTGGGTTCCGGAATAGTCGAATTCACATGCCTGGCTGATAATAATCGGCCCGGCCCCGATAATGAGTATTTTTTTTATGTCTGTTCGTTTTGGCATCAGGCTCTACTTATTCTCTTTCATCAGCTCCACAAAATTACAAAACAGATAATTTGCATCATTCGGTCCTGGAGCGGCTTCCGGATGATACTGAACGGCAAACATGGGATATTCTTTATGGCGAAATCCCTCGACCGTATTGTCATTTAAATTGATGTGCGTTACTTCCACCTGATCCGGATCAAGCGATTTCTGATCCACAGCAAATCCATGATTCTGAGACGTCACCTCCACCCGTCGGGTCGACAGGTTCTGTACCGGCTGGTTGGATCCATGGTGGCCGAATTTCAGTTTATATGTTTGTCCGCCCAGGGCACGGCCCAGAAGCTGTATCCCTAAGCAGATGCCGAACATTGGTTTATACCCCAGCAAATCCTTAATGGTATCGACTGCATAATCAACCGGTTCAGGATCTCCGGGTCCGTTGGATAAAAAAATTCCGTCCGGTGCCAACGCCCGGACACTTTCCGCTGACGTTTGCGCCGGTACCACCAGAACTTCACACCCGACTTCTTCCAGGCATCTTAAAATATTATATTTCACGCCAAAATCAAACGCGACAACAGCCAGACGGCTGCCCCGATGCTGCCAGATATTACGATCCAGCACAGACTCTTTTTCAACAAACATTCGCTGGTCATTTTCCCAGAAATACGGTTGTTCTGTTGTCACTGAACTGGCAAGGTCCTGGCCTTCCATCTTAGGGGATTGTTTTGCCCGGGCCACCAGAGATTCGGGGTCCAGATCCTGGGTAGATATCACTGCCCGCATGGCACCGACGGTCCGTATATGCCGGGTCAGCGCCCGGGTATCCAAAGAATCAATACCCAGTATATTTTGGGCGCTTAAATATTGCTGAAGTGTTTGTGTGGAGCGGAAATTACTGGGGAACGCCTGATATTCTCTCATAATAAATGCAGATACATGAATCCGGTCAGATTCCACATCATCGGGATTCACACCATAATTTCCGATCAGGGGGTACGTCATAACCACCATCTGTCCCCGGTATGACGGATCCGTCAGGACCTCCTGATATCCGGACATACTGGTGTTAAAAACCACTTCCCCGAAGCTTTCGCCCGGACCGGTAAAGCTCCGGCATTCAAACGTTCTTCCATCTTCAAGGGCCAATAATGCTTTCATTGATTATATTCTTGGTATTATTATATTTTTTATAGTTTTAATAACTTTGTAAAAGCTAATTCCTGATTGAACAGAATGTCCCTCAACTATTAATTTTCTGTCATTGCGGGAGGCACGACCGAAGCAATCCCCTTAATGACAGGAGATTACTTCGTCGTTCGTTCCTCTCTCCTCGTAATGACGACCTGAATGAAGAATTTTCGTTCAACTACAAATTTCGTAAGCTCTCTTTTTAACAAATCGTCGACTCAAATCAATATAAAAAATTAAACGCCGATCGGATCATTGGGAACCAGCTCCCATACCCCGCAAGGACATGCACCGGCACAAAATCCGCATCCGATACATTTTTCCGCATTCACGACATATTCGTAATTTACCCCGCCTTTTTCCTCTCTGGTAATGGCTGCCCGGGGACAGATGGACACGCAGATGCCGCAATCCCTGCAGGAACCGCAGGATGCACACTGGGAGCCGCATTGTTCCGGATCCTCAAACTCCGTAATCCGGGGATCAAAATATTCCAAAGAAACCCGGGCTTTGTCGATGGCATCCCGGGTATCCCAGACAGTATCATGAATCCCGTAGTGATCACTGGTTGCCAGGTCAATATCCAAATCAAGCGGGCTCCCACCGGCCGAACCATCCGTCAGTGATCGTTTTCCTTCAATTATTTCACAAATAGCGGTTGCCGTCTTACGACCCGCTCCGATGGCCTCCGTCAACAAACCCGGCCGGACCATATCGCCCACGGCAAAAATGTATGGATCCGAAGTCTGGAAAATTTCACTGACCGTGACAAAACCGCGATCCGTTTCTATACTTTCCGGCAGAAAAGCCAGATCCGGCACATCGCCAATGGATATCACCACCGTATCGGCCGCCAGCACTTCACCGGAATCCAAAACCACGCCTTGTTTGGTGATTTCCTTTGTAAAACACGGCCACCTGAAAACAGCACCCACCGCTTCAGCCTCATCCCGTTCTTTGCCGAACGCAGCCGGTTCCTGGACATCAATCAGGGTTATTTCTTCTGCGCCCAGCCGATGCGCTTCAGTTGCCACATCACATCCCACATTTCCAGCGCCGATCACCACCACACGATTTCCGGGCTCAACATCATCGGTTCTGGCGGCCGTCAAAAAATCATGGGCCGCCATTAGAAGTTCTTTTCCCGGCACCGGCAGCGTTCTCGGCTTCTGAGCACCGGTTGCCAGGACGATAAAATCAAAATCATTTTTTAACCGCTCCAGATCCTCTTTTTCCAGATTCTGCTGAAGGTTCACATGAGAAATGACCTTGCGGATCCGTTCCAGTTCCGCCGTCAATACATCTGCGGGGATTCTGCTTTCCGGAATCACCCCCGAAATCTTTCCGCCCAGGTTTTTTGATCGGTCGTAAACAACGGATTCATGCCCTTTTAACCTCAGCTGCCAGGCAATTGAAAGCCCTGCCGCCCCGCCGCCGATCACGGCAATTCGTTTTCCGGAAAGTTCGGGCAGTTCCGGCACGCCGGCTTTGATGCTGGCTTTGCCTATCTGAGTTGTATCCACCGGAATCATTTCATTGATTTGGCGCGTACAGGCCTGCATACACGGATTCGGACAGAGATATCCGCAGATGGTTGCCGGAAACGGTGTATATGCCAGCGCCAGGTCCACCGCTTCATCAATACGCCCTTCACGAATCAATCGCCACCGATCATGCACCGGAATACCAGATGGGCATGCGGCTTCGCAAGGCGCCTTATATTTTCGGTTCGCCCAGACCGGCACAAACCGCCGCATACCGCCGGTTGGAATCAATGGAATCGGGCTCCGGTCCAGATTTGTCAGATCACCGATCAACCCGCCCGGCCCCAGTTCTTTTTCCCAAACGTCTTTATAAAAGGACGACATGGAACGCCGTTGCACGGTCCCTTTTTCATGGGGCAATCGTGCGGCAATCAGCTGCCATTCTTCCCGGACAGATAATGTTTCTAAAAACTCAGGCCGGTTAATCCGATCCAGATAAATTGCCATATTTTCGATCAGCCACTGCCATTCTTCATCAGATATCGGCATCAGCTTGGCATCTGCCTGACTAAACCCGGCATGGGAGCCCCTGAAAAAAACTTTACCGCCGACCATCCCGACAAGTGGCCGATAGCCAAGCACATTCTCCGGGTTCTGCCCGTCAACGCCGCAAACCACCGCGATACCGCCCGCCATGAACTCCCCGAAATAGTCTCCCACGGATCCGAGTACCCACACTTCCGGAGGGGCAAACCGGGGGTTACTTTTCGTCATGGTCATGCCCCGGGAACCGGCATTGCCGGCCACATACACTTTTCCCTGGGCCATAGCATTTGCAAGCCCGTTGCCCGCATTGCCGTGCACGACAATTTCAGCGCCCGCATTCAGCCAGCCGACATCATCAGACACCGGCCCGAGAATATCGATAAAGGTATTGGGATACCCCAATGATCCGGTTCGCTGCCCGGCATTGCCTTCAATTCTGACATGTACCGGTTCATCACCGGCTTTCCAGAGCCGACCACCGATGCCATGCTGCCCACAGGCTTTAACCTTAATCGAACGGTGCCCGGCTTCAACTGCCTGCTGGATCTTTTCTTCCAGGGTTCTGGATTCCAGGCGATTTCCGTTCTCCTGTCCTGCTATTGTATAGAATTCA